>JAJYSD010000299.1 GCA_021793745.1 Bacillota bacterium | reverse complement strand
ATTCTTAAAAAAAAACGCCCGTCGGCAGGGGACGGGGTTTTTGTCGAGGAGGAAAGCGCTCCTCCGCATCGGCATGCTTTTTCGGTCCGGTCCTTTGGCGAAGATCTTCCTTCAGGTTTTCCTCTTTTCCGGTCACTCCACGTCAACGGGCAGTCCTCTTTTGTCTCACCGCAAAACCTCCGCCGCCTTGAGGGCCACCTCCCTCCGGGTCACCAAATCCAAATGGTGATAGTCCGGAAAGTCGGCAATATGCTCCGCCCCTTCGATCACCGCGGAATCCCGGGGCACCAGGCCGTCGCTGTCGGTGCCGTGCTTCTTATGGAGGATGTGCCATCCCACGTAGAGCTCGCCCATGGCCCCCCACTCCCAGATCTTTCCGTCCGAATCCCCTCGGATCGTGTACATTTTGCCGCCGCTGTAAAAAGGGGCGCCCTTTACGGGGTACCGCCGGTTGAAGTCCGCCACCCAATCGGGGCGCAAATTGTCCAGAGCCGCATCCGCCCCGATGAAGAAGCCGATCCAGTCAAAATCCTCGGCCAGCGGGGATCCGTGATGGGGCGTGCCCAGGGTGACCAGCCCGGCGACGGTGTCGGGGTGTTCGTAGATGTACTGGCGGGAAACGAGTCCCCCCATGCTGTGAGAGATGATATGAAACTGCCGGCTGAGGCCGTGCTCCTGCTGCAACACCTCGATTTTCTCCGCCATTCTCCTTGCCTGCTCCTCCACGCTGTCATCCCCGGCGGTCAAATCCTTTTTTCCGATGAAGGTGACGGTTTTCCCGTCAAAGGTCCGCTTCTTTACCTGCATGGATTCGTTGGTGTAGATTACGTACACGTTTCCCGATCCCCACTCCTGCGCCAGGGTCCGGAGAAAACTGTCGCTCCACCGATGCTTGTTGGTCAGACCGTGAACGAGGACCAGATCAAACTGCTTTTCCGACGCATCGGCATTGGCCGGCGGGATGCAGGCGAAAAGCACCACCGCAATGATGAGAAGGCGAAATCCCTTCACCCACTCCATCCCTCCCGTTGGAAATGATCGACCGTGTGCGCAACCGAAGAACCGGAAAGGGAGTCTTGTATTATATATCACATCCCGTTATTTTTCTACTATTATATATCAATTAATATTTGTGTGTAAATATCAAATATTGCTTCAACAAGGCGGAAACGAAAAGCCCCGGTTTCCCTTGCAAGAGAACCGGGGCGGTAAAACGGCTTCCTCACCCGACGCCGCTTGCCTTCTTCATACCGTAAGCTTCCGATAGGGCCGCCAATTTATCGGGGATCATGCGGCGATAGGAGTCGATGTAAACCTTGGGCTCCTTCGGATTCGGCCACCGGCTCACCTTTCCTCCTCCCGGCGGGATGATTTTGGTCACCGCGCCGCAACCCAGACCGATAATCGTCTGCCGTTCCTCCATAATGATGATGTTGTACAGGCTCTCAAACCCGGGAAGCGCGTAGCCCACATTTTCCTGATTGCCCAGGATGTTCTTCTGCCGGTATAAGTAATAGGGGAGATAACCCGCCTCCTTCGTCCAATTGCGGGCCAACTCCACCATCCGGGCCACCTCGTCCCGCTCCGCCACCCGGTAGCGATCCTTGTTTTGGGTCATCACGGACCCGCGTTTGAAGGAGAGGGTGTGAACCGTGAGGGACTCCGGCCTCAGCTCGCCGATCACTTCCAACGAATGGCGAAAGACGTCCAACCCTTCCCCCGGCAGGCCGATGATTAGATCCATGTTGATGTTGTTCATTCCCATCCGACGGGCGAGCTCCATCTTCTCCAGGGTTTCCCGGACCGTATGGTGGCGGCCGATCGCCTTCAGCGTCTCTTCCCGAAAGCTTTGAGGATTGATGCTGATGCGGTCCACCTTCCATTTTTTCAGGACCTCCAGCTTATCCTCATCGATCGTGTCGGGCCGCCCCGCCTCTACGGTCCATTCCCGCACCTGATCCGGCGCCGGAAGGGCCCCGTGCAGCCGCCGGAACAGGTCCTCCAGTTGCTCCGCCGAGATCGAAGTCGGCGTTCCCCCGCCGAAGTACACCGTAGTCACGCCCAGGCCCTGTTCCACCAGCCACCGGCCCACCGCGTCGATCTCTTGGTGAAGCCCGGCAAGAAACTCCTCCACCGATCCGTTTCGTCCCCGGATGGCGTAGGCCGGAAAAGTGCAGTAGGCGCATTTGGTGGGGCAGAAGGGAATCCCGATATAGATGCTCACCCCCGACCGGTCCAGCTCGTAGAGATCCGGCAACACCTTCCGCTGCCGAACCACGATTTCCTCGAGCAGGTCGATTTTTTCCGGCGTCAAAAGATAATCCCGTTCCAGGATGCTCCGCACCTCCGGCCCGGATTTACCCTGGAGCAGGTGTTGGTGCATCAGCTTGGTGGGGCGCACCCCGGTCAATATCCCCCAGGGCTGAACGTCCCCGGTGGCCTGCTGCAATACCCGCAGCAGGGTGTGGCTGATCGCCTGCCGCAACCGCCTGCGACGGAGGCGGTCCTGCCCCTCGTCCGGGACGCTCCGGCTGTGGCTGGCGGCCCAGCGCGATTCCCCGTCCCCCTCGGCCAAACGGGCGGTCACCGTCACTTCCTGGGGCGACTCCGCCATGAAAAACCGGACCGTATAATCCCCCGGTCCGGCGGAGGGCTCCACCGCTTTCACTTCCGGGAAAAACAAACCGGCGATCAGCTCAATATCCCGATAAAAGGTCGGCTCCACCCCGTACACACACAGTCGTTTCATCCTTTGCCGCAAGCATCTTCCGGGGAAGACGTCGCGTTCCTCCTTTGTCCAAAGTTCCCTCGAATCATCCGCCGAGGGCCGGGCCACGTCCGGTGCCCGGCGAAAAGACAAAATTACCCATCTTTTTGCATCAGTTTAACGGACTGCACCGGGGAAATCAATGGGGAATCTTTACCGAATCCGCCCCTTGCGAAGCCGGGGGACCGGCCACGGTTCACCGATCTCATCGGCGATTTCCACCTCCCCCTGCCCGCTTTTGTCCGCCGGGTCCGCCGACAGATGCCGTACCGACTGCTCCACCAGTGCCCGTTCTTTCGTTGAACGACGCATCCCGTCACTCCTCCGGAGTCAGATCTTCCTCCTATCAGGATGCCCATCCGGAGGAGGAATCAAGCAGGGATGCGGAGCGCCCTTCACCGAAGAGAGCCCTCGGAATCGGTCAACCCGGTTCAAATCCCTCAGCCGGCGGCCCACAAGCCGCCCATGCCCGTCAGCTCCGAGATCG
>JAJYSD010000298.1 GCA_021793745.1 Bacillota bacterium | reverse complement strand
ATTCCTCAATATTCCCCAATTGCAGAATTTGTCCCGGGTGGACCGGATGTTGCAAAATGCGGTGATCCAGATTTACGAATGGTATGAGGACCCGAACAATGTGGATAAGAGTTACGGGAGCAATTGGATCAAGAAGGATTTGATGCGAAAATTTCATATCGATGAAGGGGAAGCCAACCAGCTTTTTGCCCGGATGGTTCGCGGACGTTATTTGGAACCTTATGAAATCGTCGTCGATGGAAACATTTATTATGGCTACAAGGTGAATTTGGAACATCCCCAGGTGCGCAAGATCGTGAAAATCGCGGGCTACATGGTGGGTTGACCATGGGCTGCCATGAATCCAAGAGGGATGAGGGAAGGAGGATGCCGTATGGATCTCGGATTGAAGGGAAAAACCGCATTGGTGACGGCGGCCAGCCGGGGCTTGGGACGTGCCATCGCGGAGAAGCTGGCGGAAGAGGGAGCCCGTGTGGTCATGTGCAGTCGAAGCGCTGAGCGGGTTCAGGAGGCCGCCTCCGAGATCGCCGGGAAGACAGGAGCGGAGGTGGTCGGACTGGCGGCGGATGTATCGAAGCGGGAGGATATCGAGGGCGTGGTTCAGGAAACGGTGAACCGCTGGGAGAAAATCGACATCCTCCTTTGCAATGCCGGGGGACCCCCGGGCGGCACCCTGGAATCCTTCGATGATGCGGCCTGGCAAAAGGCCTTTGAGACCAATCTGCTAAGCGTGGTTCGTCTGGTCCGCACCGCATTGCCCCACATGCCCCAGGGGGGGCGCATCCTGGCCATCGCCTCTTCCTCCGTGAAACAGCCGATTCCCGGTTTGATTCTCTCCAATACCATGCGCGCGGGGGTGGCCGGGCTGATGAAAACCCTGGCCGAGGAGCTGGGTCCCCGGGGAATTTTGGTCAACACGGTCTGCCCCGGCCGCATCGATACCGACCGGGTGAGGGAATTGGATCAGGCCAAGGCGGGCATGGAAGGAATCCCGGCGGAAAACGTGCGCCGTTCCTTCGAAGCAGCCATTCCGCTCGGCCGCTACGGTCGGCCGGAGGAGTTCGCCCGGGTCGTGGCCTTTTTGGCCTCCGAAGCCAATACGTATGTCACCGGATCGACACTCCTGATCGACGGAGGTATGGTAAAATCTCTCTGATGGTTAAATCGAACCAGGAAACCGCGTATGAGGGGGCTTGATTCATGTCAGAAAACGGTTCGCAGGGGATCATTCAAATCGCCGATGATGTGGTAGCCGTCATCGCCAGTCTTGCCGCCACGAAAACCAAGGGTGTCGCCGGCATGTCGGGTGGCATCACCGAAGGTTGGGCGAAACGGGTCGGGGGAAAAAGCGCGACCCGCGGGGTGTCGGTGGAAGTGGGGCAGCTGGAAGCCGCCATCGATCTTCGCGTCATCGTAAAATATGGAGAAAAGATTCATGAAGTGGCACACCAGTTGCAGCGGGATGTCAAGGAGGCCGTGGAGACGATGACGGGCCTGAACGTGGTGGAGGTCAACGTCAAGGTGGAAGGAGTCGAACTTCAAGAGGTCGAGGAAGAGGATCGAGTGAAATAACGATTGCAAAGGGACACCCCAACCGGATGGGGTGTCCTCGTTTTCCCGCATTTTCAGGAGAGGGCTTCTTTCAGAGCGTCCAATTTTTCCTTCACCGTTTTCTCCAAGGGTTCCGGAATTGCCGCTTCGTAGTCCAAACCATGGGGGTGAAGGTGACGGCCGAATACCGGATCCCCCAATTCCACCGTGGTCTTGGGGTTTTCCAGTCGTCCCTGGATCACCTCGGCGGGGATGCGCAGATAATAGACCGTGCCCTTCTCCGGGTCTTCCAATTTTAAATCGTAAACCGCTTTGTCGTAGTCCCAGGACCAGCGATCAAAGCCGAGGCCGCGGATCACTTTGTCCAGGGTGCCGAAATCCTTGCGGATGCCTTTCAGGCCGGATTCGTCGAGTAGCACCGAGATTCCCTCCTTGGTGAGTGCAGTATTCTATCTCATTCATGATAGTACGTTCCGCCATGGGATGCAATGGCGAGGCCGTGACAATCGGGGCGGGCCCTTACCGTGATGGATCGATGGTTTTGACGAAAGAAAAGGGTGGCGCTTCCGAATATTTTATCCCATACTTAGAGGCGGAAGCATCTCGATGGAGAGCCACAGGGAAGGAGATGGGGAGTTTGAACCGGCTGAGTGAACGGATCGAGCAGATCTATTCCCAGATGGTGGAGTGGCGGAGGATGTTCCATATGGAGCCCGAACTGTCCTTTCAGGAGGAGCGGACGCCGGCCCGTGTCGTGGAGATCCTCCGGGGATTCGATATCGACGTGCGCACGGGAGTCGGGGGTCGCGGCGTGGTGGGCACCTTGACCGGCGGTCGGCCGGGGAAAACCGTTGCCCTGCGGGCGGATATGGATGCCCTTCCCATTCAGGATGAAAAGACGTGCACCTATCGGTCGCGGGTTCCCGGCGTGATGCACGCATGCGGCCATGACGGACACATGGCGGTTCTCCTCGGGGTTGCCCGCCTCCTGTCGGAGATGCGGGAGGAGATCCCCGGGCAGGTTCGATTCCTATTCCAACATGCGGAAGAGGTGATCCCCGGCGGAGCCCGGGAGATGATCCAGGACGGCGCCCTCGACGGGGTGGATGCCGTGTATGGTGTTCATCTGTGGACCCCGCTGCCGGTGGGCGTCGTCGGGATCAAGGGAGGGCCCCTGATGGCCGCCGCCGACTCCTTTCAGATCGAGATTTTCGGAAAGGGAGGCCACGGAGGGCTGCCCCACGAAGCGGTGGATGCCATCGTGGTCGCCTCCCATCTTATCGTCCATCTGCAGACCCTGATCAGCCGTCAGGTCGACCCCCTCAAGTCGGGTGTCATTTCCGTGGGCACCATCCAGGGCGGCCAGGGTTTCAATGTGATTGCCGAGCGATGTACATTGACGGGGACGGTTCGCACCTTCGATCCGGTCCTTCGCGGGCAGTTGCATGAGCGAATCCGGGAAATCGCCGAGAAAACCTGTGCCCTCTACGGGGCCACGTGCCGGGTGACCTATCAGTGGGGATATCCCGCGCTGGTCAATGATACCGTCGAAGCCCATCGGGTGGCCAGTGTCGCTCGGAGGATCGTCGGCGACGACCGGGTCTGGGAGCTTCAGCCGGTGATGGCTGCGGAGGACTTCGCTTATTATCTCGGAAAGGTTCCCGGCGCTTTCTGCTTTGTCGGAGCGGGCAATCGGGAGGGCGG
>JAJYSD010000297.1 GCA_021793745.1 Bacillota bacterium | reverse complement strand
TGATCGGCCAGGGCTGTCCGTTCGACTCCACCATCACGGGGTCGAAGAGGGGGTATCGCCGGATTTCTAC
The DNA here is from genome assembly GCA_021793745.1 of Bacillota bacterium. GTDB lineage: Bacteria > Bacillota > Bacilli > Thermoactinomycetales > DSM-44946 > Planifilum. The sequence continues at coordinate 3,185 of JAJYSD010000297.1, read as the reverse complement.
GTCGTTCTCAGTTCCTATATCTATAATATTAATATAGTACAATTTTGCCGGTTGTGCCATCGGACTTCTTTTTCTGCGATCCGTTATCAGTTATTTTCCATAAGAATGGATACTCAGAAATCCCAATGAAATATGATAATCTATTAATAGATGGAAGGAGGGTCATCCTTGGCTCTGTCTGATAATTCGTTGGTGGATCTGGCTACACGTCTCGGGAGCGATCGCATTCAGCGGGATGCTCCGGAGGGATCCCTGTGGGGATCCTCGGCGGCTCCGGTGGTGTTTGCCGAGTCGGAGGAGGAGGTCCAAGCGGTGATGCGCTGGTCCGCGGAAACGGGGATCGCGATCGTTCCCCGGGGAAAGGGAGGATACGCAGGATACGGGAACCGGGTGGACGGCGAATTCGTCATCCTCTCCCTTGAACGGATGAATGGCATTTTGGAGCACTCGGTGGGCGACTTGACCGTCACGGTGCGGGCGGGAACTTCCCTCGCCGCACTACAGGATCACCTGTCCGGACAGGGGCAGTTGCTTCCGCTGGATCCGCCCCGGCCCGAGTTGACCACGGTGGGCGGGGCGGTGGTGACGGGGGTGACGGGACCCAAACGGCTCAAATACGGGACGGTTCGGGATTGGGTGATCGGCCTGCGGGTGGTGCTCGCCGACGGGAGGGTGATCCGCACCGGCGGAAAAGTGGTGAAAAACGTGGCGGGCTACGACATGAACAAATTGTTTATTGGATCCATGGGCACGTTGGGGGTGATTACCGAATGCACCTTTAAGCTGCGTCCGGCGCCTCCTGTGGAAATCCTGGTGCTTCTGGAAGCCGATGACTGGCAAGCGGTACACCGATTGAGCCGTCGTCTGCTGGATTCGTCCCTGGAGCCGACGGCGGTGGAGGCGGTAAACAGCGGGGCGATCCGGGTGTTTTCGGATCAGTTGGAGGCCCCCTGCGGCTTGCTGGTGGGGTTTGCGGATGAACGCTCGGCGGTAGAGGTGCAATGGGACCGGTTGAAGTCTTGGGCGGATGAGGAAGGGCTTCGTCTGCGCTTTGTGCTGGAGGGAGCAGATGCCGCCGAAGGATGGCGGGTGTTGGGAGTGTCACTCTTCTGTGGTGTGGATCCGCCGGATGGACAAGCGGTGGTCAAGGGGATCACCCTGCCCGATCGGACAACGGAAATGCTTCAGGCGGTGGAGGAGATTGCCGCGCAGCACGATCTGTCGGCCCAATCCCACGGCGGGACGGGAACCGGAGTGATCCGGGCGGTTCTCCGGGGGGCGGAGAATCGGTTGGAGGCGCTCATTGCCGGATTGGAGCAACTCCGGAGACGGTTTGAGGAACCGGGAGGATATCTGATTTTGGAGCAGGCACCCCTCGAAGTGAAAGAGCGGGTCGCCGTCTGGGGACGGCCGCCCGGCGGTCTTTTCCTGATGCGACGGCTCAAGGAACGATTGGATCCCAACGGCCGACTCAATCCGGGACGCTTTGTGGGAGGGATATGATATGGCTGCGAAACCGGCCTCCGGTTATCCTTATCCGGATCCCCCGGATGAGGCGAAGTGGTCTGTCTGCATTCACTGCGGGATGTGTCTGGACGCTTGTCCCACTTATCAGGAGGAAAAACTGGAGCATCAGTCGCCGCGGGGTCGGGTGCATCTGATCCGGGCCGCGGGAGAAGGAAGGATCGGCCTCGATGAGCAGTTGTATGATCCGGTATTTCAGTGCCTCGACTGCCGGGCCTGTGAGACGGCCTGCCCCTCCGGCGTTCAGGTGGGATCCCTCATCGAAGAGGCCCGCGGGCAATTATATCAAGCGATGCCGCCCCGCGGGTGGAAGGGGATGATCAGCCGCCTCTTTCTGCGGCATCTTTTTCCCAAACCGGAGCGGCTCCACTTCCTCGGAAGGTTGCTGCGATTTTATCAGCGTTCGGGCCTTCGCACCGCCTTTCGAAAGCTGGGACTTCTTTCCCTTTTCCCCGCCCATCTGCGCGGCATGGAAGCGGTGTTGCCGGACATCCCCGAAATGCCCTCGCGCAAAAAGCTGCTGAAGGTGTCCCCTGCCCAGGGGGAACGGCGGTATCGGGTGGCCCTGCTGACCGGCTGCGTGATGGACGTCGTGTATGGCGGAATCAATGAGGCGACGGTGCGGGTGCTGACGCGCAATGGATGCGATGTGGTGATCCCGGAGAGGCAGCGGTGCTGTGGGGCCCTGCAGGTGCATGCCGGGGATCGCGAGACGGCCAAGGCGTTGGCCCGGCAAAACATCGACGCTTTTCTCGATGCCGGGGTGGACCGGGTGATCGTGAACGCCGCCGGATGCGGATCGGCCATGCAAGAATACGGGGATCTGCTGGCCGGGGATCCGGAATACCGGGAAAAGGCCGCCCGCTTAGCCGGTATGGTGCAGGATGTGGCCTCCTTCTTGGAGGAGATCGGATTTGACCCTCCTGCCGGAAGCATGGACGGAACCGTCACCTATCACGAGGCATGCCATCTGGCCCACGGACAGCGGGTCAGACAGCAGCCGAGGAAGCTGCTGGAGAGCATCCCCGGCCTCACTCTGGTGGAGATGCCTGATGCCGATCGCTGTTGCGGCAGCGCAGGGGTGTACAATTTGACCCATCCGGAGATGGCCAGTCGATTGCTGAAAAGGAAGGTGGCGGACATCCCCGAAGGGGTCGACTATGTCGCCATGGGCAACCCCGGCTGTATGCTGCAGATCGCCATGGGTATCCATGAGCGCGGTGGACGGGAACGGGTGGTGCACACGGTGGAGCTGTTGGATGAGGCTTACCGGCGGGAAGGAGCATCAGCGGAGGCGGCAGCGGCTGTCGCGGATCCGGAACGTTCCGCGACCGAGTCCCGGAATGACGGGCTGGTGGATGAATTGATCGGCCTGTTGGGGCGGGATGCGGTTCTCTTCCGGGAGGAGGACCTCATCGCCTACGAATGCGATGCCTATACCCTGGAAAAGGCGCTTCCCCGGGCGGTGGTGTTTCCGAAGAATACCGAAGAGACGGCGGAAGTGGTTCGCCTCCTGAATCGGAAGAAGATTCCCTTCATCCCCCGGGGAGCGGGAACCGGATTGAGCGGCGGGGCCACACCCCGGGGCGGGGAAGTGATCATCAGCTTGGCCCGGATGAACCGGCTCCTGTCCGTTGATCTGCCCAACCGGCCGGTTGGGC
>JAJYSD010000296.1 GCA_021793745.1 Bacillota bacterium | reverse complement strand
CGGACTCCTGGAGCAATTGACCGGGGGCCGGGTGCCCGCCAACGTGATCCTTGGAATTCGTCAGTGGTGTCGGAGGGTTGGACGGCTGGTGCTGCGCCATGCGCTCCTGGTGGAAGGGGATGACGAGGAGCTGATCGATGCATTGGAGCACGTCCCTGAGATCCGGGAATTGATCGTGGAACGGGTCGGCCGCCGGGTGCTGATCGCCGACAAAAGCCGGGAGGAAGCGCTTCGGGAGCGGTTAAAGCAGCTGGGCTTTCCGCCGCGAAGGGAGGGAAAGCCTCGGCAGGAGGCATCCGGGATCCTGGAGAAGCCCGGCCGAGGCGCTGTTGAACCGACGGGGTATACCGTGGAGAACCGTTATCCGGAGTTGACCGAGGCGGTGCCCGGAGCGCGCAACCTGCCCCGGATGTGGACATCGGGAATCCGGTCCTATCACCCGGCCACGTTCCAGGAGATGGTGCGCCAGGCGATCCAGATGCGGTTGGACCTTCGGGTGAAGGGGGCGGACGGAACCATCCGTCAGCTCACGCCCCGGCGCTTGGAACACCGGGGGGGAGCGTGGGGGATCGAAGGGGAAGACGGTGGACAGCGGGTGCGGATCGATTTGAGCCGGATCAGGGGATTGCAGATCCGGCTGCCGGAATGATCGTGGCGGGAGCATAAGGCATCGGCCCCTCTTTTTGTGTTACAATGCAGTTGGGAGGGCACATCCATGGGGGAACAGACGAAACCGCTGGACATGGCCGAAATCCTGATGGGGGCCTATCAACTGGCTGACCGGATCAACGAGTCGGAGGAAGTGAAGCGTTACCTTCAGTTGAAGGAGCGCATGGATGCGGATCCGGAAGTCCAGCGACTGATCCGGGAATTTCAGCGCAAAAAGGAGAAGTTTGAAGAGGCCCAACGATTTGGCCATTATCATCCGGATTACCACGCCGCCAAGGAGGAAGCGGAGTCGTTTCAGGAGAAAATGGCTCAGCACCCGTTGATTGCGGAATTCCTGGAGGCGGAGGAGCAGCTGGACCGGTTGCTGAACGAGGTGAGCCGGACCATCGCCCGCGCGGTGTCCGAATCGGTCCGGGTCCCGATCAATGACCCGCGGCCGATCAAAAGGCGGAAATGTCCCGATTGAGATTATCGATGGCGGAGCAGGATGCAGTCGGCACATTGATTTCCGCAGCAAAAGCTCTTCCGGTCCGGGACTCGGAACCGAAACCGGTAAACCAGCCGATCCTTCGCCGTGCGGACGAAATGGCATTCGTAAAACAGGGGCGTTTTACGCACCATCTTGTCGGCCTGTTCCCGGGCCTTTGCCTCAAACATCCGCCTGGCCGCCGCCGTCGGCGGTTTCACGTATAAAAAATCGATTCCGACATATCTGCGGTGTTCGATGGATAGTTCCGGGCACAAGCGCTGCACCCGCCTGATCAGGGAGGTCAACATTTGTTCCAGCATGAACGCGGGCGCTTTCGCCCTTCACTCCTTTCCTCGAAGCTGCCCCTTTTCCGGAATTGCTCACATTTTACCACATCTTCGTCCGACGGTGGACTCCATCGGCGGTTGATATGGAAATCCATGAATGTTATTATAGATTATGGATTGCCTTTATCGTTTCTGAGAAGGGAGATCCATGATCCGGATTATTGATTTGCAACTGGACTAAAGGAGCTGCGAAACATGAAAATCACAGAACGGCTGGGTTTAGCTGTTTGGGTGAAGGATCTGAAGGCAGCTCGCTCCTTGGGACGTCTGGGGAACATTCATTATATCTCGAAGCGTTTAAAGTACGTTTATCTGTATATCGACGGCAAAAAAGCGGATCAAATGATCGAGCGGATCGAACGCATGCCTTTTGTGACACGGGTGGAACGTTCTCTCCGGCGGGAATTGGCGATGGAAATCGCCTCCAAACCGTTGGGATTGCATCGCCGAGCTTAAAAGATGCCGGTTTTAATCGCCCGGTTGCCCGGTGAAAAGCGGGCAACTTTTTTCTTTTAGTATTTCGTTTTACGAAATAACCGTTAGATCGAGAAAGGGAGAGGAGTTGGGGGAAAGGATATGGAACGATGGCGTCGGAATTTGTACATCCTGATGGGATCACAATTCCTGGTCATGGGCGCCATGACGATGATCATCCCTTTTTTGCCCCTCTATTTACAGGAAATGGGTGTTACGGATCCGGATAAAAACCAGATGTGGGCGGGGCTGATCTTCGGGATTAACTTCTTGTCCGCCTTTGTGATGGCACCCGTGTGGGGGAGCCTGGCCGATAAAAAGGGAAGAAAGATCATGGTGTTGCGCTCCGGATTCGGCATGTCCGTGGTGATCCTGTTGACCGGACTGGCCACATCGCCGATGCAACTGCTCCTGCTACGCCTGCTCAACGGGACCATTTCCGGGTTTGTTCCGTCGTCCATTTCCCTGGTGGCCACCAATACCCCCCGGGAGCGCGTCGGTTACGCCCTGGGGTTGCTCCAGTCGGGAGGCGTGGCCGGATCGATCATGGGGCCCTTTATCGGTGGAGCCCTTGCCGAATTGATCGGGTTTCGCATGATTTTTTACCTGACCGGGGCTTTGCTGGGCATCGCTTCCTTGGTGGTGCTGTTTTTCGTCAAGGAAGAGAAGTTGCCGGAAAAGGGTGCCTCCGCCGGCTTTTTCGCCGACGGATCCTTTATTTTGCACCAGCGCACCCTGCTCATCCTGTTTAGCGCGGGGTTTTTGCTCCAATTCGCCATGTTGGGACCGCAACCCCAGATGCCCCTCTTCGTTGAAAGGCTGGGGGCGCCGGGCGGATACATCGCCTTTTTTGCCGGGCTGGTGACGGCCGTAACCGGCTTGGCCAACATGACGGCGTCTCCCTTTTTGGGGCGGCTGGGGGACCGGATCGGGTCGGACCGGGTCATGGTTTATGCGATGACGGCGGCCGCTCTCTTTTTTATTCCCCACGCCTTCGTCACCTCCGTCTGGCAACTGTTGATTCTGCGCTTCCTGTTGGGGCTCTGCATGGGCGGGCTTTTGCCGTCCCTCCATGCGCTCGTCCGGCATTACGCGCCGGCCGGGAAGGAAAGCACCGTTTACGGATACAATTCCAGCGCCATCTTTCTTGGCAACATGATGGGGCCGATCGTGGGTGGCTTTTTGACGGTGTGGATTGATATCCGCGGTCTCTTTCTGGTCACCGCCGGCCTCCTCCTGTTCGGGGCCTGGTGGATCAAGACGGGATTGAACCGGCCGACGACTCCCAAGCGGGAACAAT
>JAJYSD010000295.1 GCA_021793745.1 Bacillota bacterium | reverse complement strand
CCCGGAGATTGTCTTCAGAATTGACGAGTCGATCGAGCATGGGCAGCACATATCCAAACTTCTGGAAGAAGTGAAACGAAGTGAGTCGAATGAATGATTCCTTCCGGGAGGCGACCCGGTTTGTGTTGGAGGGGGATCGGTTTTTGGTGGTTTCCCATGTCGATCCGGATGGTGATGCCATCGGTTCCACGCTGGCGGTGGGACATCTCCTTCACCTTTTGGGGAAACGGGCGGTGATGGTGAACGCATCGCCCGTACCCGCCAAATACGGGAAACTGCCCGGTGCGGAAGAGATCGTGAAGCTGCAGGAGCTGCGCGATGCCTCGCCCTTCGATCGGGTCATTGCCGTCGATGTGGCGGATGTGGAGCGGATGGGTGACTGTCGCTCCCTTATCACCTCCGATGCCCTCCTGCTAAATATCGACCACCATCGAACCAACAACCGCTTCGGAACCCATCACCTGATCAACCCCGATGCGGCAGCGACGGCGGAGATTTTATACGACTGGATCGAGTCGATGGAGATCCAATGGACGAAAGAGCTGGCCACCTGCGTCTACACCGGGCTGTTGACGGATACGGGGGGATTTCGATACAGCAACACCACCCCGTCGGTGATGAAGCGGGCGGCACGCTTGCTGGAGTTCGGCGTCGATGCCCCCTGGATTGCGGAGCAAGTGCTGGAAACCCTGACGATCGGCCAGCTCAACCTGCTGAGGCGGGGACTGTCTACCCTTCGGCTTTCGGAAGACGGCCGGATTGCCTGGATGTGGCTCACCCTTCAGGACTTTTCGGAGTCCGGGGCCGGCGAAGGGGATTTGGACGGAATCGTGAATTATGCGCGGAACGTGATCGGGGTGGAAGTGGGGATTCTGTTCCGGCAATTGAAAAGCGGAGCGGTCAAAGTGAGCCTCCGGTCCCGTCGACGGGTGGATGTCAGTGAGGTGGCCGGGTTTTTCGGCGGCGGAGGCCATGCCCGGGCGGCGGGATGCACCGTTGCCGGGACCCGTGATGAAGTGGAACGCCGTGTCCTTTTGCGGGTTTCGGAGGCGCTGGAGCGGATGGATCCATGACCCTGTTCGGTGTGATTCCGGTCCGGAAACCCGCCGGCCTCACCTCCCACGATGTGGTGGTCAAGCTGCGCCGCTTGACCGGTCAACGCAGAGTGGGGCACACCGGCACGCTGGATCCGGCGGTGGAGGGTGTGCTGCCGATATGCGTGGGTCAGGCGACGCGCATTGCGGAATATATACAAGACCTGCCCAAGCGGTATGCCGGATCGATGCTCCTGGGGGTTTCGACGGACACCCAGGATCAGACGGGTGAAATCCTGCGGGAGATGCCGGTGGCCGAACTCGATTCATCGAGGGTTGATGAGGTCTTTCAACGGTTCCTGGGAGAGATCGAACAGGTTCCGCCGATGGTTTCGGCGGTGCGGGTGGGAGGGCGCCGCCTTTATGAATGGGCGAGGGAAGGAAAAGAGGTGCCGCGAAAGCCTCGGCGCGTCCGGATTTACGAGCTCCGCCGCACCGGAATGGAACGGGAAGGGGACCGGGTGCGGATCGATTTTGAGGTTCTCTGTTCCAAGGGAACCTATGTACGCACGCTCTGTGTCGATATCGGCGAATCGCTGGGATACCCCGCCCACATGTCTCGCCTGGTGCGCGTTCAGAGCGGACCCTTTTTCCTGCAGGATGCGGTGACATTGGAGGAGTTGGACGAAGTGGCCAGGCATGGAAACTGGGAGCAAGTCCTGATTTCGCCGGATGCGGCCCTGGGGCACCTTCCCGGCCTGGTCGTTTCCGCTTCCCTCCAGCAGGGAGTATGGAACGGGATGTCGCTTCGGTTGGAAAAGCCTTTGGATACCCAAGCGGTTGGCCGCCTGTTTCGGGTTTATACGGATGAGGGGGCGTTTTGCGCCCTGTATCGGTTATCTGCTCCCGACATCGCCCGGCCGGAAAAAGTGTTTCGAAATGGGTGAAGCAGATGGAAACGGTGCAACTGACATATCCGCTGGAATCGGGTGCGACGTATCCGCCTGTGGTGCTGGCGATCGGCTATTTCGACGGCGTTCATCGGGGACATCAGTCGGTGATCCGCCGGGCCAAGGATCTTGCGGGTCAGCTCGGGGTTTCCTCGGCGGTGATGACCTTCCACCCGCATCCGAGGGAAGTGCTGGGTAAATCGAACATTTCCCGGTATATCACACCGCTTCCGGACAAGCTGTCTCGATTTTCCCGGTTGGGTGTGAACCGGACCTATGTGATGGCCTTCGACCGCACATTTGCGGAACTGACCAAGGAACAGTTCGTTGAGCAAGTGTTGAACCCCCTGCAGGTGAAGGGGGTCGTGGTGGGATTCAACTTTTGTTTTGGACGCGGGGCCTCGGGCAAGGCGGAGGATTTGGAAAGATTGGGGGAAGGCCGCTTCCGCGTCGAGGTGATTACCCCGGTTCTCGAAGGGGAGATTCCCGTCAGCAGCACCCGGCTGCGGGAGGCCCTCGCCGACGGAGATGTGGCTACCGCGGCGAAGATTTTGGGCCGGCCCTATTCCCTTGAAGGAGAAGTGGTTGCCGGTGATGCCCGGGGTCGGAGCATCGGGTTTCCCACGGCCAACCTGAGTCTGTCGCAACCCTACATGATCCCCAGAAGGGGAGTTTATCTCGTTTCCGTTCCCCGCCAGGGGCGCTTGATTCCCGGTGTGATGAACATCGGTCTTCGCCCCACTTTTCGGGATTCCGATCCCAAGCTCACCCTGGAGGTCCACCTGTTGGGGGTCGAGGAAAACCTGTACGGGCGGACCTTGCGCGTCCAATTTCACCGTTTTCTTCGGGAAGAGAGGCGTTTCGGTTCGGTGGACGATCTGATTCGTCAAATCCGGGAGGATGTTCGCCGGGCGGAGGCTGAATGGCCGGAGGTAGAGGCCGGTTTTCGGAAGTGATGAGGATGCGAGGGAGTTTGTCGAAAAAAGTTGACGATGATCGGCGCCTCCGATTGGCTCCTGCGCTCGGACTGTGCTATAATGGATCGAGGTGGCGGGCTTAGCCACCGGCTTCCATATAAACCTTGACGCGGGTGATCGATGGCCTCGGCGATCTTCTGGGTCAAGGGGTTTAGAACATGAGGAGGTGTAAGAAGATGGCGTTGTCCCAAGAGCGGAAACGGCAGATCATTGAGGAATTTAAGGTCCACGAAAACGATACCGGATCCCCTGAAGTTCAAGTCGCCATCTTGACCGAACGGATCAACGAGTTGAACGAGCATTTGCG
>JAJYSD010000294.1 GCA_021793745.1 Bacillota bacterium | reverse complement strand
CCGATCTGCGCCGTGGTGTTGGCAGCCTATGATCCGGCCTTCGGCATCGTGTCCCTGGTGGTGGCCTTGACCATTACGGGGGTCGGGATCTGGATTGCCGTCAAAGTGTTTGGCCTCAAGGGTGTCTGGTCCAAATTGATTCTGAAGGAGGCCCAAGAAAACGAGTCGGGCTACGTATCCTCCCGGGATTGGAACGATTTGGTCGGGAAGGAAGGGATCACGCTGACGCCCCTCCGGCCGGCGGGATGGGTGCAGGTGGAGGGCGAAAAGTACGATGTGGTCAGCGAAGGCGGCATGATTCCCGCAAAGACGCCCGTAAAAGTGATTCAAGTGGAAGGATCCCGGATCGTCGTTCGTCGAATAATAGATACCGAGAACAAATCATCCGAGGAGGAGCAGTGATATGGAAGCCGCAGGTGTGCTCACTATCATCATTCTCGTGGTCGTAGCCATCGTTTTCCTGGCTGTCCTGTTTTCATTCGTCCCTGTTATGCTGTGGATCAGCGCGATGGCCTCTGGGGTCTATGTCGGTCTGACCACCTTGGTCGGAATGCGCTTGCGAAGGATTCCGCCGGCCCGGATCATCAATCCCCTGATCAAGGCGCGCAAGGCGGGACTGGATGTCACGATCGAACAATTGGAAACCCACTATCTGGCGGGAGGAAACGTCGATCGGGTCGTCGATGCGCTGATTGCCGCCCAGCGGGCGAATATCGACCTCTCGTTTTCCCGGGCGGCGGCGATCGATTTGGCGGGTCGGGACGTGCTGGAAGCGGTGCAGATGAGCGTCAACCCGAAGGTGATCGAAACGCCGGTGGTGTCTGCCGTGGCCAAGGATGGTATCGAGGTGAAGGTCCGGGCGCGGGTGACCGTGCGGGCCAACATCGACCGGCTGGTCGGGGGTGCCGGTGAGGAAACGATCATCGCCCGGGTCGGCGAGGGGATCGTGACCACCAACGGTTCGGCTGACAGCCATACAGAAGTGTTGGAAAACCCGGATATGATTTCCCAAACCGTTCTGGAGAAAGGATTGGATGCCGGGACCGCCTTTGAAATCCTTTCCATTGACATCGCCGATGTGGATGTCGGGAAAAACATCGGGGCCAAACTGCAGACCGACCAAGCCGAGGCGGATAAACAGATCGCCCAGGCCAAGGCGGAGGAGCGGCGTGCGATGGCGGTGGCCCAGGAACAGGAGATGCGCGCCCGCGTGGAGGAAATGCGCGCCAAGGTCGTGGAGGCGGAGTCCCAGGTTCCCATGGCGCTGGCCGATGCCCTGCGTTCGGGGAAATTGGGGGTCATGGATTATTACCAATTGCAGAACCTCCTGGCGGATACCGATATGCGGAAATCGATCGGCCGCCTGACCGATGATGAGGAAGAAGAGAAATGATCGCTCTCCATCCCGGACCCTGCGGCGGGAGAGGTGATGCGAAGTGGAATTGTTGATCCTCGTGATCGCCTTTCTGTTTTGGGTGATTCAAAAGGTGCTCACGTCGGAAAAGGAGACCCAGAAGCGGAAGCACCGCCGCCCCACACCGACTCCCTGGAGAGATCCCTGGGGGGAGCGGACGGATACCATCCCCATCCCGGATTTTCCGGAGGAGGAATCCCCCGGGGAGCCGGTACGCCCTCCTTCGCCTTCCGCAGCCGAGCAAGTTAAGGAAGAGTTGCCGAGGGAGTTGGAGGCGATCGGCGAGGCGGTCGCCAAGTCGGAGGAATTTCAGGAGGCGCTCGCCTCGGCGGAACAACTGGTGGAAACCGTCACAAAGGATGTTCAGCCTCCCCTTCCGCCCCTGAAGCGCAAAAAGAGCTTCAAGCTGGAGGAAAGGCTGTTTACCAAAAACAATTTGGTCCGGGGGATCATCCTGCGGGAAGTCCTTGGACCCCCGCCTTCTCGCCGGCACTTTCAAAGCATTTATCGCCGGACTCCGTAAGGCTGGTGACAGCGCTAATGTGTCGGAGGCGGCGTACAGCAGCCGGGCGCCCGCCGAAAAGTCGTCTCCCGACCTTCAAGAGGGTAAAGCCGACGACAGATCCTGTTGGATCTGTCGCTTTTTTCCTTGTTGAATCAAAGCGGTTGCAAATCCGGCCCAACGTCCGGTGGCTTGTCCGCACAGGAAGAGGTGTGTGAATGGACAGGACCCTTCCACATCTGTTTCGACAGTCCTCCTTTGTGAAGCTTTGGACTTCCCAAATTCTTCAATCCCTCGCGAATGTTCTCCTTCAAGTAAGTGTGATGGTCCAAGTTTATCAGCAAACGGATTCCGTATTCCGTTCATCCATGGTCTTGGCCGTCATGGCTTTGGGTTCTTTTGTGGGGGGAATTCTGGGATCGCGATACATCCACCGGTTTTCGCTCACCCGTCTGTTGACGGGAATCGAATGGTTCCGGGCGGGATTTACCCTCCTTTTGGCGCTTTTATTGCTCCAAAACCATCTGCAGCTGTTTCTGCCGGAGATCGTTCTCTTTGTCATCGCACTGATCGGTGCGTGGTATCACCCCGCCCGTTTTGCACTGCTCCCTTTGGTCGTGTCAAAGCAGGGATACATGAAGGCCAACGGAATTCTCAATCTCATTCATCAACTGTTTTTGGTCGCCGGCTGGGGACTGGGGGGAATGATCGCCGCTGTTTTTCCCTTTTACGCCGTTGTCCTGATAATTTTCGCATCCTTTTTGTTATCCGGTGAATCCATTCGGAGGATCCCGCTACACGCCTCTGCGGAGGAAACTCCGAGGCCGGTACCGGCCTGGCGAAGGATGATCCGAGTTCCTGTGATCCGCCATTTGACGGTGATGGACCTTTTCGAAGGTTTGGCCAATGTGGTATGGGCCAGCGCGTTTATCCTGGCGTTTACCCACCATATCCTGGAAAAAGGCAGCGAATGGTGGGGATTTATCAACGCCTCCTATTGGGTCGGGGGAATCGTCGGAAGTTCGATGGCGGTGATGATCACCCCCTTTTTGGAGAAACGCATCGGTTTCATGATCGGCCTCAGCGCCTTATCGATGTCTCTTTTGACCTTTTTCTTTGCGATTAATTCGCATGCCCTCTTGGCGCTCGTACTATGCGCGCTGATGGGGCCCTGTTACCAGGTCCGGGAAATATGTCAGGAAACCGTCTTGCAGGATGTGATCTCCCCGCAGGAAAGAGCCAACGTCATGGCGGCAAGAAATGCCGTGTTGACCCCCTGGTCGGCAGGGACACACCTGATGATGGGATGGTTTGCGGATCGGGTGGACATTCAATCCGCATACATCCTTGCAGCGATCTTGTA
>JAJYSD010000293.1 GCA_021793745.1 Bacillota bacterium | reverse complement strand
TTCGCGGATGGCCGATGATGCGGATCTCCCCCGCTTCCCGGAGGAAGTCGAGGAGGCCGACATGGTCGATATGGTGATGGGTCAGCACCACCTGTTCGATGTCTGAAGGGGAGTAGCCCCGATCCCGCAGCTGCCGTTTCAGGCTTTCCCAGGCTTCCTCCGTTTTCGGTCCGGCGTCCACCAGGGTGAGCGAATCGCCTTCCACCAGGTAAACGTTGACGGGACCGATGGGAAAGGGAGTGGGCAGGGTGATCCGATGGATACCCTTTCGTTGCACCGAAGTGTTCATCGCCTTCGCCTCCATTCCAGATTGGCGCGGGTTGCTGCTGCGGTTTCCGCCGGTCTGGTGCGGCGGAGAAGGGGCCAGATTCCGCTGTGAATGAATAGTCATTCACAATGATCATCTTATTATAATGGATTTTGCGGAATCTGGCAACTGGTGAGGGATTGAAGGGCAAAAAAGCGAACGATTAGATATCATTTCCGATTAAACGTTCGTATTTTTTATTGACTTCCTTTGCCACGGCTGTTACACTGTGAATGTAGGGATTTTTCTCATATATGCTCGGGAATATGGCCCGAGTGTCTCTACCCGGAAACCGTAAATTTCCGGACTATGGGAAAAATCTTCCTTCGGCTTGCGCTCCAGCGCCCGGATGGGGGGTTTTTCGGTGGTCCGAAAGCCTAGTCCGGGCGATTTTTGTCGTTTTCGAGGAATAATATCCTTCAATCTGGCGTGAATAAGGGGTAGGAAAATGACGAAACCGTTGGTGGGAATCATCATGGGCTCGACGTCGGACTGGCCGACGATGAAGCGGTCCGCAGAGGTGCTGGCGGAGCTGGAGATCCCCCATGAAAAGCGGGTGGTATCCGCCCACCGAACGCCCGATGAGATGTTTCGCTATGCGGAGGAGGCCGCGGGCCGGGGTATCGAGGTGATCATTGCCGGGGCGGGCGGTGCGGCCCACCTTCCGGGAATGGTGGCGGCCAAGACGGTTTTGCCCGTCATCGGCGTGCCGATCAAAACGTCGACGCTGAACGGGCTGGACTCGCTGCTTTCCATCGTCCAGATGCCCGGCGGGGTTCCCGTAGCCACGGTGGCCATCGGGGAGGCGGGGGCCGTCAACGCCGGCCTTCTGGCGGCGGAGATTTTGGGCATCAAGGATCCGTCCATCCGGCAGCGGTTGAGCGACCGGCGGGAGGCGATTCGCCGGCGCGTGCTGGAAACGGCCGAACTGGACGGGGAATGATACCGCTTGGACAGGGATGTTCAAGCCCGTCACGCGATGACACGGAACCAGCCTTCGATACAGGAAAAAGCGAGTGATGGCGAGTGAAGCCGATAACGGAAAAGGAGCGGTTTACCGGACAAGTTTTCCTTCCCGGCAGCGTGGTGGGCATCCTGGGCGGAGGACAGCTAGGGAGGATGGTGGTCCTGGAAGGGCGCAAGATGGGGTACCGTTTTGTCACCCTGGACCCCGCCGCCGATTGTCCCGGAAGCCAGGTGGCCGACCGGCATATCGCCAAGGCTTATGATGATCCGGAGGGGACGGAGGCCTTGGCGGCGGCGGCCGATGTCATCGCCTATGAGTTTGAAAATGTCAGCGCGGAAGCGGTGAAGCGGCTGGAACGGCGGGTGGCGCTCCCCCAGGGAAGCCGGCTGCTGGAGGTGACCCAGCACCGTTTGCGGGAAAAGGAGGCCCTGGTGATGGGAGGGCTGCCGGTCACCCCCTACCGGACGGTCACCGGGCCGGAGCAGGCGGCGGCCGCCGCCGAGGAGCTGGGCTTTCCCTGCATCCTGAAGACGGCCACCGGCGGCTATGACGGCAAGGGACAGCGATTGGTCCGCTCCCCCGACGAAGCGATGGCCGGATGGGCGGAACTTGCCGCCGGAGGCCGGGAAGTGATCCTGGAACAGTTCGTCCCTTTTCGGAAGGAGCTGTCGGTGGTGGTGGCCCGGGGGATCCGGGGGGATATCGTCTCCTATCCCGTGGCAGAAAATGTTCACCGGGATCACATTTTGCACCGGACGATCGTCCCCGCTCCCATCGACGAAGAGATCGCCCGGCGGGCGGAGCAGCTGGCCCGGGATGCTGCCGAACACCTGGAGGTGGTGGGGTTGCTCGCCGTTGAGCTGTTTCTGTTGGAGGACGGTCGACTCTTGATCAACGAGCTGGCACCCCGTCCCCACAATTCCGGCCATTACACCTATGACGCCTGCGCCACCTCGCAGTTTGAACAATTCCTGCGGGCGATCTGCGGTCTGCCCCTGGGCTCCCCCCGCCTGCTCAGCCCCGCCGTCATGGTCAATGTTTTGGGTCAGCACCTGCCCGCCCTGATGGAAAAGCTGCCCTCCCTGCCCCCGGCGGTGAAGGTGCACCTGTACGGCAAGCGGGAGGCCAGGCCCGGCAGGAAAATGGGGCATGTGACGGTTTTGGCGGACGCGAACGAGGCGATGGAAATCATGGATCAAATCGGCCTTTGGAATAGGTAGAAAGGGTTGGGATCTCTATGATTGAACGTTATACCCGCCCCGAAATGGGAGAGATTTGGACGGAGGAGAACCGGTTTCGCGCCTGGCTGGAGGTGGAGATCCTCGCCTGTGAAGCCTGGGCGGAGCTGGGGGTGATTCCCCGGGAAGATGTGGAGAAGATCCGGAAAAACGCCCGGATCAACGTTGCCCGCATCCACGAAATCGAGCGGGAGACCCGGCACGATGTGGTGGCTTTCACCCGGGCGGTGGCGGAAACCTTGGGCCCGGAATCCAAATGGGTTCACTACGGCCTCACCTCCACCGACGTGGTGGATACGGCCTTGTCCTATCTGCTGCTCCAGGCCAACCGGATCTTGCTTGAGGATATCGACCGCTTTCTGGAGGTGTTGAAGGAAAAGGCGCTCCGCTATAAGGATACGGTGATGATGGGGCGCACCCACGGGGTGCACGCGGAGCCCACCACCTTCGGCCTGAAAATGGCCCTCTGGTACGCGGAGATGAAGCGAAACCGGGAGCGGTTTGTCCGGGCGATGGAGGAGGTCCGGGTCGGGAAGATCTCCGGCGCTGTGGGTACCTATGCCCACATCGATCCCTTTGTGGAGGAGTATGTGTGCCGGAAGCTCGGTTTGAGACCCGCCCCCATCTCAACCCAAACTCTGCAGCGGGACCGCCATGCGGCGTACATGGCCACCCTGGCCCTGATCGCCACCTCCCTGGACAAGTTTGCCACCGAGATCCGGGGGTTGCAGAAGAGCGAAACCCGCGAGGTGGAGGAGGCCTTCAAGAAGAT
>JAJYSD010000292.1 GCA_021793745.1 Bacillota bacterium | reverse complement strand
GCCCTTTGATGACCGAGAGCGCGGCGCGGTAAGGGGTCATCGCCTCACCCCTCCCCCAGCACACGGCGGTAGATGGCTTCATACTGCTCTGCCACCCGATCCGCACAAAAAAACTCCTGGGCACGGACGATGCCGTTCTCCGAAAACGTCCGGTGCAGCGCCGGATCGGTCAGCAGGCGGATCGCGTAACGCGCCATGGTTTCCACATCACCCACCTCGGCCAAAAAGCCCGTCTGGCCATGGATGACCACCTCCGGCAACCCACCGGTATCCGATCCGACGGTGGGAACGCCGCAGGCCATCGCTTCCAGGGCCACCAAACCGAAGCTCTCCTTTTCCGAAGGGAGAAGCAGGAGGTCGGCCAGGGAGATCAATTGGGCCACTTCATCCTGCTTTCCCAGGAACGTCACATCGGATCCGAGATGCAGCTCCTGCACCAGCTGCATGGCCCGGGACCATTCCGGACCTTCGCCGACCATCAGCAACCGGGCGGGAATCTGCCGGCGCACCCGATGAAAAATGCGAATCACATCGAGCGCCCGTTTCACGGGCCGGAAATTGGAGATGTGCAACAGGATTTTTTCATCGGGGCGCGCGATTTCCCTCCGCCAGCCGGAGACCTCCCGGGGATAATACACCCGGCAGTCGACGAAATTGTAGACGAGATCGATCGGCCGTTCGATCCGGAACAATTCCCGGGTCTGCTTGACCAAATCCTTGGAGACGGCGGTGACCGCATCGCTTTCCCGGATGCCGAAACAGATGATGTCCCGCAGGGACGAATCCTCCCCCAACACCGTGATATCCGTCCCGTGCAGGGTGGTCACCACCTTCAGATCGGAACCGACCATCTGCTTGGCCAGGTAGGCGCAGATGGCATGGGGGACGGCATAATGGACGTGAAGCAGATCCAGCCGATGAACCTTGGCCACCTGCGCCATCCGGCTGGCCAGTGCCAGGTCGTAGGGAGGATATTTGAAGACGGCGTATTGGTTGGCTTCGACTCCGTGGTAAGAAATGTTCCGGTCAAACCGCCCGAGCCGAAAGGGCATATCGTAGGTGATGAAATGGACCTGATGCCCCCGCTCGGCCATCCACTTTCCCAATTCTGTGGCGATCACACCGGAACCGCCATGGGTCGGATAGCAGGTGATACCAATTTTCATCGGATCTTCTCCCTTCTCATGCGAGCCATTCCACGGAAAGGGGGCGTTCCGGGGCCAATCCTTCCGCAAAGTCCACTCCGATCTGCTGCCCCCACAGTTGGGCGCGTCCCCGGATCATCGCCAGGTAATGGGGTTGATTGAGGGGCGTCTCCACCTCCCCCTCCTCCCGGAGGAATTGACTTCGGTAAGCCAGGATCGCCGCTTCCTTCCTTTCGTAAACCCCGCTGATGTCGACGAGGAGCTGGGCCCGTTCCACATCATTGATGAAGTAATAGTAGAGCCGTTCCACCCTGTGGCTGGGCAAGCCCTCACCCAGATCCAGCTTCCGAATTCCCGCATCGAAAACGGCTTCTTTCACCATCCGCCCGGCTGCGACATGATCCGGATGGCGATCCTTCGGATAGGGAGCCAGCACCACCCGAGGCCGGAGGCGCCGGATCACCCGGGTCATCGCTTCAATCTGCTCCCGGCCGCCCAGCCCCCGGTCGGGAAATCCCAGGTTGATCCGGCTCGCCAGTCCCAGAATTTCCCCCGCCCGCCGGGCCTCTTCCCGCCGGATTTCCACCGTCCCGTTGGAGGAAAGCTCCGCCTCGGTCAGGTCGCAGATGACCGTTCGTCGCCCGGCCTGAGCATGTTTGGCCAAGATCCCCCCGGCTCCGATCTCCACGTCGTCGGGATGAGCTCCGAAGGCGAGGAGATCCACCGGAGTCGTTGTCGATGTCACATCTCACTCCCCCTTTTTCCTTGGACGATTTCCCGCCAGGCGAAATCCCCCTGTTCCAGGGAGCGGATCAGCACTTCCGCCGTGGCGATATTGGTGGCCAGCGGGATTTGATGTACGTCGGCCAGGCGCAGAAGGGCCAGGATATCCGGTTCATGGGGTTGGGAGGTCAACGGATCCCGCAAAAAGATGATGCAGTCCATTTCGTTCTGCGCCACTTTGGCTCCGATCTGCTGATCTCCCCCGAGGGGGCCCGACAAAAAGCGGCGAACCGGCAGCCCGGTGGCCTCGGCGATTCGTTTTCCCGTGGTTCCCGTAGCAAAGAGGCGGTGTTTTTTCAACAGATGTTTGTAGGCGATGGCAAGCCGGACGATTTCTTCCTTTTTTTGATCGTGGGCGATCAGCGCGATATTCATTTTTTGTTCACCTCATCCATGAGGTTCTGGGCATGGGTAAAGAGGGCCGGCGTTCCGCCGGTGTGCCAGAAGAGGACCCGCTTGCCCCTCCAGTCGCCCCGGCGCGCCAAGTCGATCACGCCCGCCAGCGCCTTGGCCGTGTACACGGGATCGACCAGGATGCCCTCGGTCTGGGCCAAGAGGCGGATCGCCTGGATTCCCTCCACGGACGGGACCCCGTACTTGGGACCGATGTATTCATCGAAGATGGAGAACGTCCCTTCTCTCCCCTCTGCCACTCCCAACGCCGCCAGCAGGGACCGCATCAGCTCTAGGGTTTCCCTATGGGCTGTCGATGCCCTCTGCCACACGCTGATGCCGACCAGTTGAACCGGTGCCGGCGACAGGGCCTGGCCGGCGGCCAAGCCCGCCAGGGTGCCGCCGGTTCCCACGGGGACGACCAGGTAGTCCATCGGCGGCAGCCCCAGCTTGTCCGCCTGGCGGAGCCATTCGTCCCAGGCCCGTTTGTAGCCGTAATCCCCGATCGGCGTCGAACCGCCCACGGGAATCACGTAGGGCTTTCGGCCCTCCTGTTCCGCCTGTTGCGCCAGCTCTTTCATCGCCGCCAGCAGCGCCTCCGACCCGTATTGTCCCGTCATGTGGACGGTCGCCCCGAAGAGCTTGTCGAGGAGAAGATTCCCCTGTTCCACACCCGGATTGCTGCCGGCAAAGCACAACCACACATCCATCCCGGCTTTGCGCGCCACGGCGGCCGTTAACCGGGCGTGATTGGATTGGGGGCTCCCTCCGGTGATGAGCAGATCGCACCCCTTGGACAGGGCCTCGCCGAGGAGGTATTCCAGTTTGCGCAATTTGTTGCCCCCCAGGGCGATGCCCGTCAAATCATCCCGTTTGATCCAGCATTCGCCCAGGCCCACCGCCTCGGCAAACCGGGGCAGAGGGTGAATCGGGGTTTCCCCCCACAGCAGGGGATAGTGCGGAAAG
>JAJYSD010000291.1 GCA_021793745.1 Bacillota bacterium | reverse complement strand
CTCAGCTCGCTGTATCGGAAGGACGTTCGGCGAAAAGATGCGTCTTCCGTCGGATTCCCCCGGGGCATGTCCCCAGGCGGATGTCCACCGGCGAATGAAATGGAGATTTTGATGGATATTATCTAGGAAGGAAAGAGGTGCCGGATTGGTGATTCGATTCCTGCGCGGATGGTTGCTGGTGGCCTTGGCGGGGATGCTGTGGACCTTTGGCGCCGAAGCGGGAGCCGCCAAACCCGAGGGGCGTGTCGTGAAGGTCCTCACCTACAACATCGCCCACGGGGCGGGGCACGACGGCCGGTTGGATCTGGACCGTATCGCCGCAGTGATCCGCCGCAGCGGAGCGGATGTGGTGGCGCTGCAGGAGGTGGACAAGCACTGGGATTCCCGTAGCGATTTTGTCGATCAGGCGGCGGTATTGGGGAAAAAACTGAACATGCGGGTGCGGTTTGCCCCCATCTATTCACTGGATCCGCCGGAGCCCGGCAAGCCGCGGCGGGAGTACGGGCTGGCGATCCTGAGCCGCTATCCGATCACCCACTTCAAGAATCACGAACTGTCCCGCATCAGCTCGGTGGAACCGGAAAAAGGGGTGCAAAAGCTGCCGGGCTTTCCGGAGGCGGTGATCAACCTTCACGGCCGGAAGATTCACCTGTTTAACACCCATCTGTCCTGGCTGGATCCCGAGCTGCGGCGGTTAGAGGCGGAGGAAATGCTGGAGATCATGGGTTCCGCCCGCCATCCCGTCGTCCTGGCCGGGGATATGAACGCCCTGCCCGACGCCCCCGAGATGGAGCGGTTACGGGACGTGTTGACGGACACCTTCGAGGCGGCGGGGAAGGGGGACGGACACACCTTTCCCGTTCCCGATCCGGTGCGGCGGATCGATTACATCTTCGCTTCGCCGGAAATCCGCCCATTGGACAGCCGTGTCATCGAGGAGGAGGGGTCGGACCATTACGGGGTCCTTTCCACCCTGTGGGTCGGCTTTTCTGGAGAAGGGGCGCTGCCCCGATCGGAACCGATGTGAACCCATGGCGGGATCCCGGTTGCATTTCACGTCAGGGCCGGCGCCCAACACCGGCCTTCGAAATCAAACGGGGAGCGATGCGACATATGAGACCGGGGCTGAAAAGGGCGCTGGGGATCGCCTTCAAGACCCTATTGGTGTTGGTGCTACTGGCCGGCGCCGCCTTCGGCGCCTACGTGTTCAACAATCTCACCTATTACGACCGGGCCATGGCCAAGGTGAAGCGGGCCGGGTTTGTCGAGAAGGATGTGACCATTAACGGTTCCAAAATCCATTACGCCGAGGGGCCCGCGAATGGACCCAAGTTGTTGTTGATCCACGGCCAGATGATGGACTGGACCAACTATGCGAGGGTTTTGCCGGATCTGGCAGAGGAGTACCACGTCTTTGTCGTCGATTGCTACGGCCATGGAAAATCCGAGAAGGATCCGGAGAAGTACAGCGCTGAGGCCATGGGTCGGGATTTGGCCCAGTTTATTCAAGAGGTGATTCGGGAGCCCGTCGTCGTTTCCGGGCACTCCTCCGGCGGGCTTCTCGCGGTGTGGCTGACGGCTCATCACCCCGAACAGATCCGGGGGGCGGTGTTTGAGGATCCCCCTCTTTTCACCACCCTTTTCCCCCGGGCCAAGAAAACCTTCAACTATGTGGATCTGAGCACCGCCTGCCACCGCTTCCTCCAGCAGCGCGAGGAACGCGACTTCACCCTCTTCTATGTGAAAAACAGTCAGCTTCTGAAGCTTTTCCGGGATGCCCGGCCGGGACTGATCCGGTATGCGGAGAACTACCGGAAAAAGCACGGGGACCGTCCCCTCCGGTACTGGTTTATGCCCCCGGTGATGAATGAAGGATTCCGGACGCTGCCTGCGTACGATCCCCGGTTTGGGGTCACCTTTTACGACGGCTCCTGGAATCGGGGCTTTGACCACGCCGAGGCCCTGAAGAAGATTGACAAACCCACCGTCCTCATATTGGCCCATTGGTCCTATGACGAGAACGGCATCCTGCTGGCTGCCATGGATGAACGGGACGCCCGAAGGGCCCATGCGCTGATGAAAAACAATGAACTCATCAAAGTGGATTCCGGTCACGGTTTCCACTTCGAAAAGCCGCGGGAATTTGTGCGGATCCTGCTCGATTTCAAAGAGCGGATCGATTCGGGGGATCCGGCGGAATCCTAAACCTCCGACACAGTGCGTTTGCCGGGTGGCCGCTGCAGGGTCGGGCCGGGAAACCCTTCGCCTTTTTTCCGTATCAAAAAGCCGGCATTCATCGAAGGAAGCCGGCTTTTTTTCTGGACGCTTCAAGTCCCCGTTCCAGCGGGGGTGCAAAGGGACGGTCTCGGGGCGGCAAAGCGCCCGGCCTCCCCTGAGCCGCTGTCATCCGAACAGGGCGGTGGCGATGAGGAGCATGATCAATGAGACCAGCCAGGCGAGGGTGGTCGGTACGGACCAGGTGAGGATCTGCTCTTTGATATCGCGGATGCCCAACATCCGGTTGGCGACCCAGAACATGCTGTCGTTGAAATAGGAGAAGACCATGGAGCCGATCGCCGCCCCCTGGGCCGCCAGGACCATGTTCACATCCAGTCCGCTCAGGATCGGAGCGGAGATGGAGGCGGCGGTGATCATCGCCACGGTGCCGCTTCCCTGAATCAGGCGGATCAGGGTGGCGATGACGAAGGGGATCAGGACGGCTGGCAGAGAGGTCTCCGCGATCCGCTGGGCGATCACTTCGCCGGCGCCGCCTTCCCGCAGGACGTTCCCCAGGGCTCCGCCGGCGCCGGTGACGAGCAGGATGATCCCGGCGGAGCGAATGCCTTCTTCCATCCGGTCCAGGGCTTCCGAGCGGCGGAGGTGGGGGATCAGCCCATAAATGGCGATCAAAAGTCCCAGGCCGACGGCGATGACGGGGGAGCCCAGGAATATCAGGTAATCGTAGATGCCGCCCTTCAGTTCCAGGGCGCCGAGCGTTGTGTTGACAAAGATCAGCAATATCGGAACCACGATGGGGGCCAGCGATCGCGTCAGGGATGGAAGGTCCTTTTTCGCTTCCAATTCGATCAATTCCTGATAGGTTTTCGGCTGTTCGGGGCGCACCCATCCGAGCCCCGTCTCATCGGGCAATTGATAAATCTTTTTCCCCAGCCAGCGGGAATAGTAGATGCCGGCGATAAAGACGGGAATTCCGAAGAGCATTCCGGTCAAGATCATTACGCCGATATCCACGCCGAAGATCCCCGCCACTCCCAGGGGAGATCGGAA
>JAJYSD010000290.1 GCA_021793745.1 Bacillota bacterium | reverse complement strand
GGTGATCACCTCGTCATAGATCACCAGGGCACCGACGTCGTGGGCCAGGCGATTTACCCCTTCGAGGAAGCCGGGGGCGGGGGGGACGATCCCGAAGTTGCCGACCAGGGGCTCCACCAGGACGGCCGCCGTCTGATCTCCCCAACGATCCAGGGCTTCTTCCAGGGTGTCCAGCCGGTTGAAGGGGACGGTGATCACTTCCCGGGCGATGTTTTGGGTAATGCCCGCGCTGTCCGGGATGCCCAACGTCGAGGGGCCCGATCCGGCGGCCACCAGGACCAGATCCGAATGACCGTGGTAGCAGCCGGCGAATTTGATGATCTTGTCCCGTCCGGTATAAGCCCTGGCCAGGCGAATGGCGGACATGACCGCCTCGGTTCCGCTGTTGACCAGACGCAGCAGTTCGCAGGACGGGATGGCCTCTCGGAGCATCCGGCAAAAGCGAACCTCTTTTTCCGTCGGCGTGCCGTAGAGGGTGCCCTCGGCGGCGGTTTTGACGATGGCTTCCGTAACGGCCGGATGGGCATGGCCGAGGATGATCGGACCGAAGGCGCCGAGGTAGTCGATGTAGCGATTTCCGTCTTCATCCCAGAAATAGGCGCCCTGGGCCCGTTTCATGAAAACCGGAGAGCCGCCGCCCACCGCCCGGAAGGAACGGGAAGGGCTGTTGACACCGCCGACGATGACGTCCAAGGCTTGTTCATATAACGCTTCTGAACGCTCCCGGTTCAAGTGAATGCCTCCTTTGGCAAGTTCTTGTCCTATTGTAACATGACTGATTCCGAAAGGAAGGGATGGCGGGATCATCCTTCGGTTTGCGGCAAGGGCCCCTCCGCTTTGGTTTCCCGCTCCTCCGGCCGGTTGGATTGCCTGAGGGGCATCTCCCGGAGGAAAAGGGTGAGGATGAAGGCCAGTAGGACGACGATCGAGCCTGTGAGAAATACGTGTTCGATCGCCAGGCTGAAGCTCTCTTTCATCAGCCGGAGCAGGGATTCAAACAGCGGAACGGCCTGCTCCGGCAGGGAGCTCCGGATGCGTTCGAGGCGTTCCGGATCCATCAGGATTTGGGGATCCTGAAAGGCGCTCCACAGGTTGGATGTGTCCCCCGCACCGGGAGTGATCGGCGCATCCTGTGCCAACCGCTTCACTTCGCTTTCCATCCGATAAGAAAAGATCGATCCCATGACCGAGACGCCGATCGTTCCCCCCAGTTGGCGGAACAGTTGGGTGGAGGCGGTGGCGACGCCGAGGCGGGCGTGTTCCACGGCATTTTGCACCGTCAGGGTGAAGATCGGGAAAGCGATGCCGAGCCCGGTTCCCACGAGGATGATGTTGATCACCACGGTGTACGAAGCGGTGTGAGCATCCATCCAGGACATCGAGTACAGTCCGGCGGTCATGACCGCAAGACCGAACAGGGCCAGTTTCTTGTATTTGCCCGTCCGGGTGATGATCTGGCCGGAGACGGTGCTGGCGATGACCATGCTCAGGGTCATCGGCATCATGACGAAACCGGAGGAGGTGGCGGAGATGCCCAGCACACCCTGGACGAAAAAGGGGGTGTACATGATGGTGCCGAACATGCCCATCCCCGTCAAAAAGCCGATGGCGTTGGAGATGGTGAACGTCGAATTTCGAAACAGGTCCAGGGGCAACACGGGGCTGGCGGCCTGGGCTTCAATCCACAGAAAAGCGGCTAGAGCGATGAGGGTGAAGCCGAACAATCCGAGAATCTCGGAAGAGAGCCAATCATAGCGGTCGCCGGCCCAGGAGAAAGCCAACAGCATGGGAACGATAGTCAAGGTTAAGAACAGGGAGCCGAGGTAGTCCACCTTCTCCCGCCTCTGTCCGGAGGTGGAAGGGAACAGGCGGAAGATCAGAACCAGGGCGACCAGGCCAAAGGGCAAAAAAACCCAAAATACCCAGTGCCAGTCCCAGTGGTCGACGATATAACCGCCCAGGGTCGGGCCGAATACGCTGGCCAGCCCGAAGGAGGCGCTCATCAGTCCCTGCCAGCGGCCCCTCTCCCGTGGGGGGAACAGATCCCCGACGGAGGTGAAGGCCGTGGACATGATCATCCCGCCGCCGAAGCCCTGGAGTCCGCGGTACAGGATCAGCTGGATAATGGTTTCGGCGGTTCCGCACAAAAAGGAACCGGTGATGAAAAGGAGGAGCCCTGTGATGATGAAACGTTTGCGGCCATAGATGTCCGACAGTTTGCCGACCAGAATGGCGGTGACGCTGGAGGTCAGCATGAAGATGGTAAACACCCAGTTGAACAGGTCCATTCCTCCCAGATCGGCGACGATCCTCGGCAAGGCGGTTCCCACGATTGTTTGGTTCAGGGAAACAAACAAAAGGGACACCATGATGGCGATCAAGATGGTGATTTTTTTTCGCTGACTCAAGTGTTCCATCCGATCCCTCCATTCCTAAGGTTTAAATCAGGCGTTTCAAAAGATCGATCAGCGCATGGAGCGATTCCGTCGAGAGGGCGGAAAGTTTTCGTTGAAAATACTTTTCTTTCTCCCGCTGCAATTGATCCATCCGCTTCCGGCCCGCATCGGTGACGTGCAACACGACGGACCGCCGATCCTGCTCGGACCGTCTCCGGACAACCCAACCCTTGTTTTCCAAGCGATCCGTCACATTGGTGACATGGGCCGACGAGACTCCCAAATGATGGGCCAAATCGGAAATCCTTAGGGATCCCTCCCGGCACAGGAGCTTGAGCAAGTGATACTCGGCCATCGTCATCTGATCGCCGAGCAGGGCATCCAACTCCTTGTGGATGGACCGCAACACCGTGCGGAGGGTGGTTTCCAACTCCTGGATTGCTGCTTGACGTTCGTCCATCATTTCCTCCTACGAAATATTAACCCACTTAATCATCAATAATGTTAATTATATGGAGACCCCTTTTTCGTGTCAACCCGAACCGGTTGAGGGCCGCAATAAGGCGCCAAAAGCGAAATTGTAGTGGATGGTTATCTGTGTTATGCTGATGGCAGTGAAATTTGATAACGGGATATGGCGTTCAGCTTGACAAGGAGGCGGAAGAAGTGTCGTCGTTTTTTAAGGTGGGTGAACGGTATCGGGATCGCTATGCGATCGAGAGCGTCGAAGCCTTCTTGGACGGTGAGTTGGCTGTTGCCCGCACGGATGAAAACGAGTGGTATTACCTGCAGTTGACCAAACTCAAGAAGGGAACCCAATCCCGGGTGATTCAGCAGTATCTGGTCCTCGATCATCCGCTGGTCCTTCCCTATGTGGAGGTGTATACCGAGG
>JAJYSD010000289.1 GCA_021793745.1 Bacillota bacterium | reverse complement strand
GGTGTGACCCAGGACCCTACCGGACATTTTCGCCACCGGGATGTCCAGGGACGCCACCAACGGAGCCAAAATCAGGGTGGTCGTATCCCCCACGCCGCCCGTGGAGTGTTTGTCCACCTTGATGCCCTCAATGGCCGACAGATCGACGGTCTCGCCGGAATCGACCATGGCCATGGTCAGATCCGCCCGCTCCCGCTCGGACATATCCCGAAAGTAAATGGCCATCGCCAGCGCGCTGATTTGGTAATCGGGGATCTCCCCCTTCGTATATCCTTCCACGATGTATCGGATCTCTTCCGTCGTCAATTCGTTGCCATCGCGTTTCTTCGCGATGAGATCCACCATTCGCATCGTCGATGCG
Organism: Bacillota bacterium; assembly: GCA_021793745.1. Taxonomy (GTDB): domain Bacteria; phylum Bacillota; class Bacilli; order Thermoactinomycetales; family DSM-44946; genus Planifilum. The sequence goes on along the minus strand of JAJYSD010000289.1, from coordinate 2,941 downwards.
CTCCCTTTCCTATCATGTTCAATTTGTGGATTCCAGCGCAAGGACCGTATCCAGGGCCACTTCAACCATGTCGTTGAAGGTGGTCTGCCGTTCCATGGCGGTGGTTTCCTCACCCGTCAACAAATGATCGCTGACCGTCAGGATCGTGAGCGCCTCCACGCCGTGTTTCGCCGCCAGGGTGTAAAGGGCGGTCGTCTCCATCTCCACCGCCAGCACCCCGTGATCCATCAGCCTTTGCACGATCGTCTGATCGTCCCGGTAAAACAGATCGGAGGTGAAGATATTGCCCACATGCACCTGCTTCCCCTTGGACACCGCCTGTTCATAGGCGGTTTTCAACAGGGGAAAACTGGCAATGGGGGAAAAATCCCAACCGCCGAAGGTGTTCCGATTGAGGCTGGAATCGGTGCAGGCGGCCTGGGCCAGGACGAGATCCCTCACCTTCACGTGCCGCTGCATGGCACCGCAGGATCCGACGCGGATAAGGCGCTTCGCTCCGTATTCCCGGATCAGTTCATTGGCGTAGATCGCGATGGAGGGAATGCCCATCCCCGACCCCTGAACCGAGACGCGCTTTCCCTTGTATGTCCCCGTAAAGCCGAGCATGCCCCGCACCTCGTTGTAACAGGAAACATCCTCCAGGAAATGTTCCGCGATATGCTTTGCCCGGAGGGGGTCGCCCGGCATCAGGACCGTCTCCGCAATATCCCCCGGCTTGGCTCCGATGTGTACGCTCATGACCGTTCATCTCCTTCAATGGGAATTGATGCCGCTGTGGCGACGCCGGAACGGCGTGTGCCCGTTTTGCGCACGCGAAAAGTGGCCCCGGGCGGGCAGGCGCCGCTCCGGCGGGTGCATTTTATTGGAGATCCTGCAGGAAGCTGGTTCCGTTCTCCGGCAGAGGGACGCCGAAATTATCCGCGATGGTCGCCCCGACATCGGCGAAGGTTTTGCGGAGGGGAAGCTCCCTTCCCCCCGCCGAAAACCGCGGCGAATAAACGAGGAGGGGCACCTGCTCCCGGGTATGATCCGTCCCCTTGAAGGTGGGGTCGTTGCCGTGATCCGCCGTGATGATCAAAAGATCCTTCTCGGCCATCTTGTCCAGCACCTCCGGCAGGCGCCGGTCAAACGCCTCCAGGGCCCGGGCATATCCCTCGGGATCCCGCCGGTGGCCGTATTTCGAATCGAAATCGACGAGATTGATGAAGCTGAGCCCGGTGAAGGATTCATCAAAGGTGGCGACAAACTTGTTCATGCCGTCCATGTTGGATTCGGTGCGAATCGTCCGGGTAATCCCCTCGCCGTCATAGATATCCGTGATTTTTCCCAGAGCGATCACATCGAAACCGTGATCCTTCAACTCATTCATCGTCGTCCGTCCGAAGGGCTTCAACGCATAGTCCCGGCGATTGGCCGTCCGGGTGAACTCGCCCGCCCTGTTCCCGACAAAGGGGCGGGCGATGATCCGCCCGATCCGATAGGGATCGTCCCGCGTGATCTCCCGACAGTATTCGCAGATGGCATACAGCTCATCCAGGGGGATCACCTCTTCATGGGCGGCGATCTGCAATACCGAGTCGGCGGAGGTATACACGATCAGCGCTCCGGTCTCCAACTGCTCCTCGCCGAGCTCCTGGATGATCTGGGTGCCGCTGGCCGGTTTGTTGCCGATCACTTTCCGGCCCGTTTTCGCTTCGATTTTTCGGATCAGCGCATCGGGAAACCCCTCCGGAAAGACGCGGAAGGGCTGATCGATATACAGCCCCATGATCTCCCAATGGCCCGTCATCGTGTCCTTGCTGCGGGACGCCTCCTGCATTTTGCCGTAATAGGCCATGGGGCGTTCCGCCACCGGAATCCCCGGAATGGGGCGGATGTTGGACAGCCCGAGCCGGGCCATATGGGGCATGTGGAGCCCTCCGCACACCCGTGCGATGTTGCCGAGCGTGTCCGCTCCCACGTCATCGAACTCCGCCGCATCGGGCGCTCCTCCGATGCCCACCGAGTCCATCACGATCAGGTGAATCCGTTCAAAGGCGCTCACATCACATCCCCTTCTCTCTGTAGTGCGACTTTCGCGCTGCCATCTTCAGTTTCTGTTACTTCCACAGTCATAAATACCACAGTCTGCCTTCAATTTAAAGCGGTCGGTGACAAAATCGTGAACATCCGTTGAAGGGCCGGGCGATGCAAGTCATCGGCCTCGGAAAACGTCCCCGCTTAACCCCGCCACCGCCGCGGAAAGATGCCCCCCGTCCGCTGCCTGTACGTCCGATACGCCTCCCCGAACTGATCGAGCATCATCTGTTCCTCCCGGGGAGCGCGCAGGAAATACAGGACCAAAAGCGACAGGAAGGGCGACCAGCCCGCGATCCAGTTCTGCAGGATCAGCCCCTGGGCGGCCCCCCACAACAGACTGGCGGCATACATCGGATGCCTCACATATTGGTACACACCATGGGTGATCAGTTCATGCTCTTCCCTCAGTTCGAGGTCGGAGACCAGTTTCGCCCCAAATCCGCATGGTCGCGCCAAAAGAGCCAGAGGCCTGCGGCGGAGGCCCCGATACCCAGCCCGATCGTCCAGGACGGCAGCCGGTAATCGGCAAAGTCGAGGAGGGAAGTGAAAGCATCAATCAGAGGAATTCCCACAATGCCGACGCCCATCTGACCCAGCAAGAACTTTTCCATTCCCGAAAGCAGCCTGCAACCTGGTCATCATTCCCCTCCTTGCATGGGAACGGGGACTCCCAGTTGAAATCATTTCGAATTTTATCGATATAATTCCTTCCGGTCAGGAAGGACAATTCCGAAAGGCGGATTGCTGAAGGCGGTGCAATCCCGTTTTCCATTCGCAGGCCCCCGAGGGAAGGATGGATGGAAAAATGAAAACCCCCTCCCCCGCCTGTTGGCGGAAGGAGGGGATTGGTCATTGTCGGGAG
>JAJYSD010000288.1 GCA_021793745.1 Bacillota bacterium | reverse complement strand
CGATCTGTTTGGGGAATGGATGCGATCGGGGACAATGCCACGGTCACCGTTCATATCAGCAAGCTGAGGGAAAAAATTGAAGCGGATCCGTCCAACCCTCAATATATTGAGACGATCTGGGGCGTCGGCTACCGCATGAAGGTATAGAGGGGTTCGATCATCCGCTCTTCGAAGCGTACCGGAGGCGGGACAGGGTTTTTGGGACGACAAGATCTAAGCAATCGCTGTCCCAACCTTATTATATTGCTGTCGGCAGACCTTTCCCCGAAAGGTCTTTTTTCGCTTTTTGGAGGGATTTTAGCCTTTTTTTAGCTCCTGTTTAGAGACGGTTTAGCCGCGCGATTTATCATCAGGAAGAGCCGCTGGAGGGGGGTGGCAATGGTGAAGTTGAGTGTGACCCAGAGGCGTTGGTTGCTTACGATCCATCTGTTGTTTTCGGCGATCCTGTTCGGAGTTTCGATGGTCTTTTTGGTCTTGAGCATTGTAGCGGCCAATACGCAGGATGAAGGCGTGCTCCAGGCGTGTTATGCCAGCATGCACATCCTGGCCAAGACCTCTGTCCGCGCATCGACGATCGGCACTTTGGCCACCGGAATCCTGCTCTCCGCGTTGACCCGGTGGGGGCTGTTCAACCATTATTGGCTGATTGCCAAGGAGGCATTGACGGTGCTATCCATCCTGTTGGGCCCTGTGGGCATGTACTTCTGGACCCTGAAAGCGTTCACCTGGACTTCGTCGAAGGGCTTCGGGGCGCTGCAGGATCCGGCTTTTCTCGTCAACCGTGAGCAGTTGTGGATCGGGATCGGACTTCAGATCCTTTCCCTGGCCGCTGTATTTGCGATTTCGGTTTTTAAGCCGTGGGGAACGCGAACGAAGAAAGGGTCGTAGGATTTTGATCAAGGTCCTTTGCCCTGCCCCCGCACCACCGGGGTTGAGCGCTTCCATTCCGCAAGCGCGGCACCTTTCATTGTTTGAACATTTACAGCGTGTTATACTAATAAAAAGCGGGCTTGGACCACGGCTTGCTCCAAGCCGCAGGAATTATTGCAAGGGGAGAGGGTGCCAATGGCGCGGCAGCAGGCGCGGAAGTCGCTCAAGCCGGTCAACCAGAAACCGAAATCCTCCGTGGAACTTTTGAGCGAGTCGGAGTTGATGGAGTGCATCGAGAGCCTGTGTAACAGCAAGGCGGAAGAATTTCGCTTTTATGGATACGAGAATGTGACGGGAGAGCAGGTGTGGGCCTGCGTGTCGGAAAATTACCGGAGGGGATGGCCCCGCTTGAACCGGTTGGTGAATGATATTTTGTCTCTGAAGGCCACCCGCTTTATGAACTGGCTGATGATCAGCGTCTACAAATCGGATCCGATGAAGAAATGAGCGGTGGAAGGCCGATCGACACCATCGGAGAAGCTGCCGATGGTTTTTTCGTTTTTCCGAGGGGAAGAAATTGACACGGGTCTTTCCGCTTGGGATAATGGGAATGGTTGTCTTGGCATGAAGGAGGAGCCGCGGTATGAAGGTTCGTTGGGGCAGATTAGCGCTTTTTTTCATCTTGGTGGTGGCGATCCTTTCGACCATCGCGTTGACCACCCGAGATATCCTGAACAACTTGACGCTGGGTTTGGACTTAAGAGGCGGATTTGAGGTGTTGTACGAAGCCCAACCGCTGGAAAAAGGGCAAAAAATCACCCCTCAAGTTTTGGCCGACACCGCTCAGGCCTTGCAAAACCGAATCGATGTGCTCGGGGTGACGGAGCCGGAATTGTCGGTGGAACCGCCCAACCGGATTCGGGTCCAATTGGCCGGGGTTCCCGATCAGGAGGAAGCCCGGAGGGTTCTCGGCACCCCCGCGAAGCTGACTTTCCGGGATGAAAGCGGCAAGGTGCTTTTGACGGGTCAGGACCTGAAGGAAGGGGGAGCGGCCCAGGATTATGACGAGACGGGTCAACCGGCGGTCCGCCTGAAATTGAAGGATTCCGAGAAGTTTGCCAAGATCACGCGGGAAAACGTGGGCCGGATCATGGCCATTTATCTGGATGAAAACGAGCTGAGTGCTCCGGTGATCCGGGAGCCGATTCCAAGCGGAGAGGCGGTCATCAGCGGCAATTTCACGGTGGAGGAAGCGAAGGAGCTGGCCGACCTGCTCAACGCCGGAGCATTGCCGGTCAAACTCGTGGAGAAACAGAGTTATGCCGTGGATGCCAGTTTGGGCACCCTGTCCCTCCAGCAAAGCCTGGAGGCGGGTCTGTACGGCGCCTTGGCCATTTTTCTCTTCATCATCGGTTATTATCGGCTGCCGGGACTGGTCGCGTCCATCAGCCTGATCGCCTATGCGTATCTTGTCCTGCTGACCTTTGTCCTGCTGGATGTAACCCTGACGCTGCCGGGGATTGCCGCCTTCATCCTGGGGATCGGGATGGCGGTGGATGCCAATATTTTGATGTATGAGCGGATCAAGGAGGAGATGCGCCTCGGGAAGTCGATTCCCGTTTCGGTAAAAGCCGGTTCTCGTCGCTCCTTTCTCACCATCTTCGACGCCAACATCACCACGGTTTTGGCGGCGGTGGTCCTCTTTTATTTCGGAACCGCCGGCGTGCGCGGCTTTGCAGTATCGCTGATTTTCAGCATCGCCGTCAGTTTCCTGACCGCCGTCGCCCTGTCGCGGATTTTGCTCAATCTGCTGGTCAGGGCCAATGCGGTTAAACGGCCGTGGTTGTTCGGCGTGAAGGAGGATGAGATCGGTGAACTATAAATGGGATTTTGTCGGCAAGCGGAAGTGGTTCTTCTTTATCTCCGCTGTCCTCCTGGGGGCGGGGATCCTCTCCCTTCTCATCCAAGGGCTCAATCTGGGCATCGATTTCAAGAGCGGAACCCGGATCGACATCTCGGTGAAGCAACCGGCCGATGTGGAGCAGGCGAAGAAAGAATTTGAAAAGCTCGGGTATGAGGATCCCTTCGTCCGGTCCGGCCAAGAAGGAAAAGTCCTGATCTTCCGGACGGACGAGGCGCTGGATAAGGATCGGGTGCTTCAGATCCAAAAACATTTCCAGAAGTTTTACGGCGACGACTTCGCCGGTTTCCAGGAGCAGCGGATCGATCCCGTGATCGGACGGGAGCTGGCCAGAAATGCGATCATCGCCACGCTGCTCGCTTCCATCGGGATTATCCTCTACGTGACCATCCGGTTCGAGTACCGCTTTGCCGTGGCCGCGGTGTTGGCTCTGGTGCATGACGCCCTCTTTGTCATCGGAGCCTTTTCGATCCTGCAGTTGGAAGTGGACGTGGTGTTCATCGCCGCGGTTCTCACCATCATCGGT
>JAJYSD010000287.1 GCA_021793745.1 Bacillota bacterium | reverse complement strand
GCTGCTGCTCGTCACCTGGTTGCGCCGCCAATCCTTTTCCCGCACCCTGTTTCGGACCGGTTATACGCTGATCGGCCTGGTTTCGGCTTATCTCGTCCTGATGTATGTGGTTCCCCATCTGCCCGGCGTTTCAACGCTTTCTGTAAAAATCGGGAAGTTGGCCATCTTCGCCGTCGTGTATGAACTCGTGAGCAAAGGGTTGCGGGACGGTCTCGAGCGACTGGGCAATCCCCGATACAGCCGATGGTGGCACCGGGGAGGGCTGGAGCCCGCATTGATGATCGGAACATTCCTGTACAGTGCGGCGATCCTCTTGATGGGGAATCAGGGGCGCGATACGGATCCCCTGTCCATCGCTTTGTTTTTCTCTCCCCTGGTCGCCTTTGCCGTCCTGTCCAATGTGATCGCCCACTTGACCCGCCAAAAGCGGAAAATGGAGCTGTTGTTCTCCATTACGACAGGAATCAACCGCTGTTTGGACTTGCGGGAAGTGATGAACAAAACGCTGACGCTCCTGTCCCGAGTGGTGAAGTACTCCTACGGGATTGTCTATCTGTTGAAGGATGATCGGCTGATACCGGAGGTGGTGTCCGGGGAGGGGGAGATCGAGGATCTCAAAAGCCCCCTTCCGTTATCCAAGGGATTGAGCGGATGGGTGGCGAAACAGGCGGAACCGGTTCGGGTGGCCGATGTCTGGCGGGATGCTCGCTGCCGGGAAGAACCGGTGGTGGCGAAGGGGGTCCAGTCTCTCCTCGTCGTTCCCCTCGTTCTGGATGGGAAGGTGATCGGTGTCATCACCCTGGGGGAGGACGAAACCCACGGCTTTGAAGAGATGGATCTGTTTTTCCTCGCCGTGCTGGCCAGCCAGGTGGTGATCGCCATCAGAAACGCCCGCCTGGTGGAGGAGAGGGAGCGTCGGATCCTGGCGGAAGAGCGGAACCGGATGGCCCGCGAGATCCACGACGGGCTGGCGCAATCGGTGGCGGGAGTCCTGATGAAGACGGAGACGGCCGTCCGGCTGTTTGATACCCAGCCCCAGCAGGTGAAGCAGTGGTTGGAGGAGTGCAGGGCCAAGCTGCGGGAGAGTTTGAAGGAGATCCGCTATTCGATCACCGCGCTCCGCCCTTCGCCGGCGGTACAAGCGGGATTGATAGCTGCCCTGGAAAAGCGGGTGAGCGATCACCAGTCGGAGACGGATCAGGAATCCACCATGCAGGTGAAGGGCACCCCCATCTCCCTTCCCCCGCAGGTGGAAGAGGGGATTTACAAGGTTTGTCATGAGGCGCTGAACAATGCGGCAAAACACTCCCAGGCGAAGCGAGTGCGGGTGGTTTTGCGCTACACCGAGTCGGAAGTGTGGCTTGTCGTCCAAGACGACGGGATCGGTTTCTCCCTCGGCCAAGCGGTGGCCAAGGCGGAGGCCAACAACCGCTACGGCATTACCGGCATGAATGAACGAGCCCAACAGTTGGGTGCCGTCCTGCAATTCATCACCAGCCCCGGGCGGGGCACGAGGGTGGTCATGAAAGTTATGGTGAAGAAGGAGGAAGAGCAGAATCATGCCCATCAAAGTGTTACTGGTTGACGATCACGCAGTTTTGCGAGACGGCTTGTCCAGCCTGATCGCCCTTGAACCCGACATGGAAGTGGTGGGGGAGGCCCAAGGCGGTGAAGAGGCGGTCCAACTGGTGGAAACCACCCGGCCGGATGTGGTACTGATGGATATCAACATGCCGGGGATGAACGGCGTGGAAGCGATCCGGCGGATCCACGCCAAGCACCCCCAGGTGGCTGTGCTGGTTTTGACCATGTACGATCGGGACGAGTATCTGTACGAATCCATCCGGGCGGGCGCCACCGGTTACCTCCTGAAGGATGCTCCTTCCGGCGATGTGATCGCCGCGGTCCGCTCCGCCTATCGGGGAGAATCGACCCTGCATCCTGTCATGGCCCGGAAGCTGCTGAACAATCTGAGCGGCGGAGAGCGACGGATGGAACGCAGCGGGGGAGATGACTTCTTGACCCCCCGGGAGCTGGATGTATTGAAGTGGATGGTGAAGGGGCTCAGCAACAAGGAAATTGCGGAGCAGCTGTTTATCAGCGACAAGACGGTGAAGATCCACGTCAGCAACATTTTCAAGAAGTTGGGGGTCAAAAGTCGATCCCAAGCCATCATTTATGCGATTCAACACGAACTGGTGGAGCTGGAACAGTAACTGCCGGGAAGGGGTCCGCTTGCCGAAAGGGCTCCTCGGACGGCTGAACCATCTGAAAGCCGGGAAGTCGGAGACGATTTTTCGCCCGGACAGCGGCGAGTCCCCGGTAAAATCGTTCCCTCCCGGACAATGGGTCAACCATCGGAGGGGCCCCTTTCGCCGAAGGGGTCCCTTTTTTATCCGTCTGTTTCCCGGTGTCGCAGGAGCTGCTTTTCGATGCGGGAGACGGCGAGGTACATCACCGTCGCTAACAGGGCGACGATCAGCAGGTTGAGCATGACGAGGGTGAGGTTAAATACCTGGAATCCGTAGATGATGAGATATCCCAGGCCGGCCTTGGAAACGAGGAATTCGCCGACGATAACCCCCACCCAGGACAGGCCGACGTTGACCTTGATCGCCGCGATCAAGTCGGGAATACTGGAGGGGAGAATGATCTTGATGAACAGCTGGCTGCGCGTAGCCCCGAAGGCGCGGGCCAGGATGAGGTGGTCGGGGTTGGCGCTTTTAAAGCTCTGGTGCATGACCAGTGTCGTGATGATGATGGTGATGGCCACGCCCATGGCGATGATCGAGCCGAATCCGGCCCCGATGGTGACAATGAATAAAGGTCCCAGGGCCACCTTGGGCATGCTGTTGAGCACCACCAGGTAAGGATCCAATATGCGCGAGAGCATGGGGGAGGCCCAGATCAGCGTGGCCAAGGCGGTGCCGGCCGCCGTTCCGATGGAAAATCCGATCAGCGTTTCCACCAGCGTGATCCCAATGTGATGCAACAGTTCGCCGGAAATGGAAAGGTGGACGGCCAAATTCCACATCTGACTGGGACTACTGAACAGGAAGGGGTCGATCACCCCATTCCGGGCTGCCCATTCCCATCCGAGGATTAGCAGGAGGAGCAGGGCGGTTCGGTAAAAGGTGATCTGCCATTCCCTCAGCCGCAGCCGACGCAGATATTTTGCATGCAGGGGAGAGACGGCGCCCCGTTCCAGCCATCGTTTGAGGGTTCCGTTGATCATGGGTGTTCCAACTCCTTCCAGAGCTCATTGAAGTAGGTGCGGAACAGGGGATGGCTGCGCGTTTCCAGAGGATCGGCCCTGCGCA
>JAJYSD010000286.1 GCA_021793745.1 Bacillota bacterium | reverse complement strand
GGTTCGGACAAAAAAACATCCAGTGGGCCGTCGTCATCTCCTCCTTTATCATCGGCATCGCCCTCTTTTTCGAAGTGGGGCTGGTACTGTTGGTTCCGATTGTTTATCAAATCGCCAGGCAGTCCAAGGTCCCCATTTTGTACCTGGGCATTCCGATGGCGACGGCCTTGTCGGTCACACACGGGTTTCTGCCTCCCCATCCCGGTCCGACGGTGATCGCTCAGCAGTACGGAGCCCACATCGGCATGGTCTTGATCTATGGGACCCTTATCGGCATTCCGGCCGTCATCATCGCCGGCCCGTTATTTACCAAGCTCGTGAAAAGGGTGAGTCCGGAAACCATCCGCAAATCCGGTGCCGGCGATATCGATTCCATCAGTGGCGCGAAAACCTTTAAGCTGGAGGAGACGCCCGGATTCGGGATCAGCGTTTTCACGGCCCTGTTGCCCGTGATCCTGATGGCGATGGCGACGGTGGTGGACTTGATCCGGGACCTGGGCAATGTACCCGACCATATCCTTTTTCAAATCCTCCACCTGATCGGGGAGCCGACGACCGCCCTGTTGATTTCCGTCTTGCTGGCGGTATATACGATGGGAATCCGGCGGCAGATCCCCATCAAGCAAGTGATGCACTCCGTCGAGGAATCGATTCGCGCCATTGCGATGATGCTGCTCATCATCGGCGGAGGCGGAGTCTTCAAACAGGTTCTGATCGACGGCGGTGTCGGCGATGCGGTATCCGCGCTGTTTGCAGGCACCCGGATGTCTCCGCTGATATTGGCATGGTTGATAGCGGCCATCCTGCGGATTGCCTTGGGATCGGCGACGGTGGCCGCCCTGACGACCGCCGGCCTGGTGATCCCAATGATGCAGGGGGCCGATGTGGATCCGGCTCTGATGGTTCTGGCAACCGGCGCCGGCAGCTTGATCGCTTCCCATGTCAATGATGCGGGATTTTGGATGTTTAAGGAGTTCTTCGGACTGAATATGAAAGAGACGTTTGCCACATGGACCTTACTGGAAACCCTCATTTCCGTGGTGGGTCTGGCCGGCGTCCTGATCCTCAATCTGTTGGTTTAAAGGGGAGAAAAACATGAAAAATACCATCGGTGTCTACGGTTTAGGTGTGATGGGATCCAACCTCGCCAGAAACATGGCCCGAAATGGGGAAAGGGTTGCCGTCTACAACTATACACGGGACCTGACCGACGCGTTTGTCAGCCGATATGCCGCGGACCGGATCGATCCGCACTATGATCTGGAGTCATTTGTTCATTCCCTGAAGAAGCCCCGGAAGATCCTTTTGATGGTATCGGCGGGGGCGGCCGTCGATTCCGTCGTGGAATCCCTCCTCCCTTTATTGGACTCGGGGGATGTGATCATGGACGGGGGAAACTCTGATTTCCGCGACTCCAATCGGCGGTATCAGGCGCTGCGGAAGCGCGGCATCCATTTTATCAGTGTGGGCGTATCCGGCGGGGAGGAAGGGGCCTTAAACGGTCCTGCCCTGATGCCCAGCGGGGATTGGGAAGCCTACCGGCAGGTTGCCCCGATCCTGGAGAAGATCGCCGCCCGCGTCGCCGGGAAACCCTGCTGCTCCTACATCGGACCCGAGGGTTCGGGACATTATGTGAAGATGATTCATAACGGCATCGAATATGCGGATATGCAACTGATTGCTGAAGCCTACCAATTTCTCCGCGAGCGGGTCGGCCTTTCCCTCGGGGAACTGGCAGAAGTGTTCCGGTCCTGGAATGAGACCGAATTAAAGAGCTATCTGATTGAAATCACAGCGGATATCCTGTCCAAGACGGACCAGGACACGGGAAAACCGATGGCCGATGTGATTCTGGATAAAGCCGGACAGAAGGGGACAGGAAAGTGGTCCAGCCAGGAAGCCTTAAACCTGGGCGTTCCCTCCACGATCATCACCGAGGCCGTATTTGCGAGGTTCCTTTCGGCCTTGAAAGAGGAAAGGGTGCGTGCAGAGAAACACCTGTCGGGGCCCGCTCCTTCCGAGGCGACATGGGACAAGGAATATTGGATCGACCGGGTGAAGGAAGCCCTGTTTATGGGAAAAATCTGTGCCTATGCGCAAGGCTTCTATCAATACAAAGTGGCTTCCGAAAGTTACGGCTGGTCCCTCAACCTGGGGGAAATCGCCCTGATTTTCCGCGGCGGCTGCATTATTCGGGCCGATTTTCTGAACCGGATTTACCAGGCATTCCGCGAAGACGGGGCTTTGCCCAACCTGCTGCTCGCCCCGTACTTTCGGGAGAAGGCCAATCAGTATCAGTCTTCCTTGCGCCAGGTCATCCTGAAAGGGGTCGAGGGCGGTTTGCCGCTGCCCTGCTTCAGCTCCGCCCTGTCGTACTACGATGGTTATCGCTCTTCCCGCAGCGCCGCCAACCTGATTCAGGCCCAGCGGGATTATTTCGGCGCCCACGGATTTGAGCGGATCGATCGGGACGGGCTTTTCCACGCCCATTGGCTGGAGCCGGACAACGTGACCCGTTCGGTGAAATTGAAGTAATCAGATTTGATCCACCCCCGGAATCCGGGGGTTTTTTGAATGGTTCATTTGTTCTCGGTGATCAAAAATCATTCAGAGCGTTCCGTGAAGGGGGTTGTGCCAGGGCCTGAGCCGATACCCTGACAGAGGATTTTGAATGGTTGCGGAATCCCTCCGAACCCGATATGATGAAAATGAACTTCCGGTATCGGCGGTTTCAAGTAGGCCCGTCCTTCGCGGAAGGGCGGTTTCATTTCCAGGGACGGAGGCGGAGAAATGCCCAGGGGAGGAGGAAGTGGGACATGGTTGTCCGTTCCGTCGCCATCGTGCTGATCGTGATCGGCGCTTCGATGCTTTTGTACAACGGATATCAATGGTGGGACCAGATCCGGGTGGCAGTGCATGATCCGGAGTTGGCGATGTCGATTGCGGACAACTGGGATGACCGGAGCAGGCAGAAGCCCCTGAAGCAGGGGGTGGATACGGACTGGAAGCCGAAGACCGGCGAGGAGATCGGCCAGCTGATCATTCCCCGAATCGGCGCGATCCTGCCCATCATCGAGGGAACCGACGAGGATGAGTTGGCCAAGGGGGTCGGCCATTATGTGGGTTGGGGGACGGTGCTTCCCGGGGAGACGGGGCATGCCGTCCTGTCCGGGCACCGGGACACGGTTTTTCGCCGGGCCGGCGAGCTCGAGGACGGGGACCGGCTGTACGTGAAGATGAAGGACGGCAATGTCTACACCTATCAGATCCGCAAGCGCTGGATCACCCATGCGGACGACCGGACGGTAAATGTCAACAAAAA
>JAJYSD010000285.1 GCA_021793745.1 Bacillota bacterium | reverse complement strand
CCGTCTCCCACAATCGGGAAAGCGTCATCCCTTGTGCGAGGGCCCGACTAGCCGCCTCCTGGATCACCGGGCCGTCGGCCAGCGGGTCCGAAAAGGGAAATCCCACCTCCACCGCCGCCACACCCTCCCCATCCAGCAGCTTTAACAGATCCCTCGTCGTCGCCGCGTCCGGATCCCCCGCCATGATAAAGGGAACCAGCCGCGGATGTCCCTTCTCTCGAAAGGATTCCTCAATCCGCCTCATTCGCCGATCCCTCCATCCATGCCGCCATCGATTCCACATCCTTGTCGCCCCGTCCGGACAAACCGATGAGAACGATTTGATCCGGCCCGGCCGTTTCGGCGATCCTCACCGCTTCGGCCACGGCGTGGGCCGACTCCAGCGCCGGCAAAATGCCCTCGGTTTGGCACAAAAGGCGAACCGCCTCCAGGGCTTCCTCATCCGTCACCGCCGTATACCGGACGCGCCCGATATCCTTGAGATAAGCATGTTCCGGTCCCACCCCGGGATAATCCAAACCGGCGGAGATGGAATGGACCGGAAGCACTTGCCCGTGTTCATCCTGCAGGAGATAGCTATAGGATCCGTGCAGCACGCCGGGACGTCCCCGGGAAAGCGGCGCGGCGTGCTTCCCGGTCGCAAGTCCCCTGCCCGCCGCTTCCACACCGTGCAGCTGGACCTGGTCATCCTCCAAAAAAGCGGCGAACATCCCGATCGCGTTGCTGCCTCCCCCCACGCAGGCCACCACGTGATCCGGCAATCGTCCCTCCCGGTCGAGAATCTGTCTGCGCGCTTCATCCCCGATCACCCGCTGAAAATAACGGACCATCTGCGGGTAGGGATGGGGACCCACCGCAGAGCCGAGCATGTAAAAAGTATCCTCCACGTGGGTAACCCAATATCGGATCGCCTCATTTGTCGCATCCTTGAGAGTTCGGGTCCCCGACCGGACGGGAATCACCTCCGCCCCCAACAGCTTCATCCGAAACACATTCAGCTGCTGTCTTCCCACATCCTCTTCCCCCATAAACACCGTGCATTCCATCCCGAGCAGGGCCGCCACCGTAGCGGATGCCACCCCGTGCTGCCCCGCGCCGGTTTCGGCCACCAGGCGCTTCTTCCCCATCCGCCTGGACAACAACGCCTGTCCCAGGGTGTTGTTGATCTTGTGTGCCCCGGTATGGTTTAAATCCTCCCGCTTCAGATAAATCCGGGCACCTCCGATCTGACGCGTCAAACCCTCGGCCCTGGTGAGGGGAGTCGGACGGCCGGAATATTCCCGCCTCAACACCTGCAGCTCCTCCTGAAACCGAGGATCTTCCGTCGCTTCGCGAAAACCCTCTTCCAGGTCGAGCAGGGCCTGGGTCACCGTTTCCGGAACGTAGCGGCCCCCGTAGGGGCCGAAATGAGCTGGATATTTAGTTTGTTTTGCAAACTTGTCTATAATCATGTGCTCTCACCCTCTCCACAAAGGCTCGAACCTTGCTCCGGTCCTTGCACCCCTCCGTCTCCACCCCGCTGGAGACATCCACCCCTGCCGGAGCAAACCTCCTCAAGAGATCTCCCACATTTTCCGGATTAAGTCCTCCGGCCACCCAGACCGGCCGACCGGCCCGGAACCACATCCCTTCGACTTCGGGGATTCTTTCCCAGGGAAAGCGGGTGCCGGTCCCCCCCTTCCGCCCGCCGGATGCCGAGTCCAACAACACGATATCTATCCAGGGGGCGTAGGCTTCGACGACTCCCTCCTCCATCGCTTCATCCGGAGAAAACGCTTTGATGATCGGCACCGAAAACCGATCCTTCATCCACCGGCAAAAAGCCGGAGACTCTTCCCCGTGCAGTTGGACCGCATCCAGGCCGGCCCGGAGCCACTTTTTCACGTCCTCTCGCTTCGGATTCATCATCACACCGGCGGCCATGGTTCCCGGAGGAAGCATTCCGAGGAGGAGGCGAAGATGATCCACCTGCACGGCTCGCCGCCGACCGGGAACCAGGATGAATCCCGCCGCATCCAGGTCGACCCCCTGAAGGGCCTCCATGTCCGAAGGGGTCTGCAGTCCGCAGATCTTGACAAAGGTCCGCCTCATCGGTTCCCACCGCCGATCAGGGCCCGCACGGCCTGCTCCGGATCCGCCTGCCGCATGAGATGTTCACCGACCAATATCCCGTCCACTCCCGCCCGGGCCATCCGCCATACATCTTCGGGGGAGGAAACGCCGCTTTCCGCGATCACCGGGACAGTATCCGGCAGCAGCGGCCGCAGCCGCTCCGTCGTCCCGAGGTCGGTATCAAAGGTGATCAGATCCCGATTGTTGATCCCGATCACATCCGGATCGCAGGCCAGAGCCCCTTCGATCTCCTCTTCCCGATGAATCTCCACCAGCACCTCCATGCCGAGGGAACGGGCGACGGTGCTCAACTGCTCCAACCGACGGCGGTCCAGGATGGCGGCGATCAGCAGGATGGCGTCGGCGCCCAGGATCCGGCTTTCCTGCACCTGGAGCGGATCCAGGATAAAATCTTTCCGGAGGACGGGAAGAGAGACGGCTCGCTTCACCCTTTGCAGCGAAGTGCCTTCTCCGCCGAAAAATCGGCGATCGGTCAACACGGAAACCGCCGTCGCTCCGCCCCGCTGATAAGCCGTCGCCACCTGAACCGGATCCACCTGTTTTCGGATGATTCCCCGGGAAGGGGAGGCCGGTTTCACTTCGGCAATCAGAGCCGGCGCCTTCCGGTGACGACGAATCGCCTCCGACAGGGAGAGCACCGATTCCGGCTCAAATCCCTCGTCCCTCTCCGGCAAAACCTGCTTCAGCGCTTCAACCTCCCTGCGCTTCTCCGCCACAATCCGTTCAAGAAACATAACCGGCACCTCGCGAGAAGCGGATCATTTCCGCCAGTTTATCGGCTGCCTTGCCGCTGTCCACCGCGTCGGCGGCCCTGCGAACCCCCTCGGCCATGCTCTTTGCGCGACCGGCCAGATACAGAACGGCGCCAGCGTTGATCAGAACCACATCCCGGCGCGGTCCCTGCTCTCCCCGGAGAATTTGCCGCAACATCCGCGCATTGGTGCGGGGGTCACCGCCGGACACCGCCTCCGGTGGAGCCGGCTCCATTCCCAGTTGCTCCGGAGTCACCGTATACGTGATGACCTGACCCTCCTTCACCTCGCTGACTCTCGTCGGCCCGCTGATGGAAATCTCATCGATTCCATCCAATCCGGACACCACCAGGGCCCGTTCCGCGCCCAGCGCCAACAGGACACGGGCGGCCGTCTCCGTAAGGGCGGGATCAAACACCCCCATCAGCTGCCGAGATCGGCAG
>JAJYSD010000284.1 GCA_021793745.1 Bacillota bacterium | reverse complement strand
GACTGCCCACCAGAGACATCAGCGGGTACGAAGTGGCGGTTTTCGGCAGCTCTCCACCTTCATCCTCGGAATCGGACTCGGAATCAGACTGGCCGCCGGACTGCCCGGACTTGGGCAGTTGGGAACCATCCTGGGGCGGAGATTCCGGAAGGTCCGGCTCTTCCACCGGAGGTTGCTCATCGGAAGGATCATCCGGCTGCTCAGGGTCCTCCGGCTCAGGAGCAGGCGGATCATCGTCTCCCGGATCGCCGGGTTCATCCGGATTGCCGGGATCATCCGGATCGCCGGGTTCACCCGGATCGTCGGGATCGCCGGGTTCACCGGGTTCTCCCGGATCGCCGGGGTCACCGGGATCGCCGGGGTCACCGGGGAACGGAGGATCTTCCGGATCCAGGGGCGGCTCCAGAGGATTCTCCGGGTCTACCGGCTCCTCGTTGTCCCCGTCAGAAGGCGTGTTGATCCCGACCTCCAACTCTACCAAGCCGAGATCGACACCCACTTCCAAACCGGATTTTTCATCCGAATCCTCCGGCTCCGCCGGGTTGGCAAAAGCGACCGGCGTCGCGAGAAAGGCGGTGCCGAAAAACAGGGTAAAGGCAGCGAACAGCGATTTCTTTTTCAACCGCTTAATGACCTCCTTGCTTTATGAGCTGCCCTCGAAACCATCGGCGGAGAACATCGTGACGAGACGGAAAGCGAAGGGCTTCGCGTCGTTTGCGGATTCATGCTTTCGGCATCCGAAGGCGGAGTGTTTGCTCTCTTTCCCGTTATTGGCGAGGACAAGTTCGTCCCACAGGAGTTCAAGCTCCGTGGGGACGCGGGTGCTTCAGTCCCGATGCGATTAACCCCGGGACGGACGAACCTTCAACAGCACCAAGCCGGCCGCCATCGCCAAGCCGCCCATCAGCAGCATCAGCGGATACGGAGTGGCGGTTTTCGGGAGCTGACCTCCGTTACCGGAAGTGTTGCCCGAAGCGGACTGGGGCTGGGGCTGGGTGCTGGATTTACCGGACTTCGCCTGAGAACCCTCTTCGGCGGGGCTTTCCGGCAGCTCAGGCTCTTCCACCGGTGCTTCATCATCGGTGGAATCCCCCGGAGCCGGTTCTTCGCTGGGCTCCTCGCCGGGTTCTTCACCAGGCTCTTCACCCGGCTCTTCACCGGGTTCGTCGCCGGGCACCTCAACCGGCGGTTCCTCCGCCGGCGGCTCGTCGCCTCCGAAAAAGCGATCCCAGATATCAGTCAGCGGATTAGCGGAAGCGACGGGCATCGCCACAAAGGCGGTACCGAAAAACACGATAAAGGCAGCAATGAGCGATTTCCTCAACAATCGCCTGATAACCCCCTTATGATTTTGCCGCCCCCGGACGGCCGATGATGGGGAAAAGCATGGAAAAAACCTTGCCATCCGCGGAACGAGCGAAGCCTTCGCCCCTTGAAAAATGGATCGAACTCCCCGAAAAGTTCGAGAAGTTCTTTCCTTTGATGGTTTGTTTGCCTACCAGGAATATACTAATAGAAACGGAAAACGTCAACACTTTTTTCTTCCCTCTTAGATATTTTCGCCATAAACGACAAGGAATTGAATTCCCCTGTAACGGATGCACGACTTTTTAACTAGATTTCCATAACTTTTCGGCTAGAAATCTTCCGCATACGCCAAAGCGAACGAGGCACCCCGCTTTCCGGTGATGCCTCGTCGCTTGATTAAATCCTTTGGGGGC
Source organism: Bacillota bacterium (assembly GCA_021793745.1). Taxonomy (GTDB): domain Bacteria; phylum Bacillota; class Bacilli; order Thermoactinomycetales; family DSM-44946; genus Planifilum. The sequence goes on along the minus strand of JAJYSD010000284.1, from coordinate 1,612 downwards.
GGATGGTCATGCACCCGTTTTGACCGCCGGGGATCTCCGGTTCTGCAGGAAATAGATCAGGGCGAGGATCCCGATCCCGACTACGTCGGAATAAATCCCCGGGATGATCAGGCTGATGCCGCCGATAAACAGGATGAGGCGTTCCAACCCGTTACACTGGGTGCGGAAATAACCGAGTGTGGCTCCGCTGACCCCGAACATGCCGATTAATGCGGTCACCACCGCGATGGGGATATTCCACCAAGTGGCCCCCTCCAGCACCAACACCGGATTCAAGACGAAGATATACGGGATGAGGAAAGCCCCGATGGCCAGTTTGGTGGCCGTCACTCCCGTCTTGAAGGGGTTGGAGTTGGCAATTCCCGAGCCGGCGTAGGCGGCCAACGCCACCGGCGGTGTAATATCGGCGACGATCCCGAAATAGAAGACGAACAGGTGGGCGGCAATCAGGGGAATCGACGGATCCAATTTGATGATCGCCGGAGCCGCCATCGTCGCCATGATGACATAGTTGGCGGTGGTGGGCACGCCCATCCCCAGGATGATACAGGCGATCATGGTGAAGAACATGGTGAGGATCAAAATGCCGCCGGCCAGTTCAATGAGCCCTCCGGCCATCTTCAAGCCCAGGCCGGTCAGAGTGACCACGCCGACAATGATCCCCGCGGCACCGCAGGCGGCGATCACTCCGAGGGCCGACCGGGTCCCCTCCTCCAACACGCCGATCAGATCCTTGAAGGTGAAGTCGGGGTTGTTCCGGAGCTGATAGATGATAAAGGCGATCAACAGCAGACCCAGGGCTCCCCAGATGCCGGCGGCCGACACCTTGTTGAACACCAGATACAACAGCCCCAGCATCGGCAGCATCAGATACCAGCGCTTCACGATGGCTTGTTTGAAGGATCCGCCGCCAAACAGTCCCACTGTCACCGCCATGAGGATGGCGATCAGGGCGGCCGTCGTCGGGGACTGACCGGTAATCAGCACGCCGATAATCGCCAGCAGCGGCAACAGGAGATATCCACGCTGCACCATCACTTCCTTGAAGCGGGGAATCTGGTCGGCGGGGAGGCCGAGGATGCCCATCCGCCTCGATTCCAGGTGAACGGCGATAAAGATGCCGGAGAAATAGAGAATCGCAGGAATCGTCGCCGCCAGGGCGATCTTCCCGTACTCCATCCCGATGAACTCGATCATCAGAAACGCAGCTGCCCCCATGATCGGCGGCATCAATTGTCCCCCGGTGGAGGCCGACGCTTCCACCGCCGCGGCAAACTCCGGCCGGTAACCGGTTCTCTTCATCAACGGGATGGTGAAGCTGCCGGAGCCGACGGTGTTGGCGACGGAGCTCCCGGTGACCATCCCCTGAAAGGCGCTGGCCACCACCGCCGCCTTCGCCGGTCCCCCCACCATCCGTCCGGTGAGGGAAAAGGCCAGATCATTGAAAAATTGACCGACCCCCGTGTGACGCAGCACCACCCCGAAAAAGAGGAAGAGATAAATAAAGGTGGTGGAAATCGCGATGGGAATACCCAAAATCCCTTCGGTCCCCAGGAACATGAAGGTGCTGATCCGCTCCAGGCTGAAGCCCTGGTGCTGGACAAAGCCGGGG
>JAJYSD010000283.1 GCA_021793745.1 Bacillota bacterium | reverse complement strand
ATTATAAAAAAAAAAAGAGTGGACGGCCTACGCCATCCACCCTCCGGATATTGCCGGAAATTTTTCCGATTCACTCGCTTTTATTAACGACTGTATTGATCCTCCATTTCTTGTGCTTTTTCTTTTACTCTCTTGGTTTCTTTTTTCTCCTCTTCTTTTAGGGTTTTGTTCAATTCAAAATATCGTCCCTCTCTATATTTATTAATTTTAAGCCATCGATCGTTTATTTTATTGTATAACTCAACAGAATCGCTTAACTTTCCTTGCGATTCGAGATAATCTTTTGCATCTAGCATCCGATTGTTTTCTTCATTATTTTTATCCATTAACGATGTATCCAGGTCATTCAATTTTTCCCACTTATCTCCCCCACTGCCGCCAGGCTTCCAAGGAGCTTTCGACTCCCCAATTCCACCATTCATTTTTCAAACGGGTATATTCCTCTTCCAAATGCTGTATGAGATCTTCCCCGGTGCTCACGTGGTGTACTTACCCCCGCCGGCTTTCGCCACCTTCTTCAGGGCCCGCTGGCCGGCATTGTCCACGTCAAAGCCAATGATGTTGACGATCGCCCGGATCTCCGATTGGTGCAGCTCCTGCGCGGCCTTGACCGGATCTCCGCCGCAGGTTTCAATCCCGTCGCTCACCACGTAGATAATGTTCTCTACATTCTCTTCCGCCTTCCCGCTCAAATCGCTCTTCGCCTGCTCAATCGCCGCGGCCAGGGGCGTCCAGCCCGTGGGTTGGAACTGGTCTAGCGACTTCTGGAAGGACGACTTATCATAAGCTTCCAGGGGATAGACCACCTCGGTGCTTTTGCAGGAAAGCTCCTTATCCTTTTGCTGATTGCTGCCTTTGTGGCCGTAGACCCGCAAGGCTACCTGGGCGCCCTCCGGCATCTTGGAAACAAAATCCCGGATCGCCTCCTTGGCCAAGTCCATCTTCACACCGCCGCTCACCCGACCGGCCATGCTCCCGCTGGCATCCAGGAGGATTTCCACATTTACCTGTTTGGGCAACTCTGCCTCCGGTGTATTGACGCCTCCTGGCTCTTTGATATTTGTCTTGATGGTGAGGTCCAACCTATCCAATTCCTTGAGGATCGGTTTGTAGTCCTCGGCCAGCAGAGCCACCAGATGGTTGTAAGCCTCGTCGGTCGTCATGTTGTCGGGCAGTTTGTCCAGCTCCGCCTTCACCTTTTCCTCGTCATACTTATCCCCGGCATATTTGCCCGGCCCCTCCCGGAGCATCCCTTCCACATCCGTTGCCGCCCGTTTTACCTGATCATGATCAGACTTGTCCGCATCCGGCTTGTCGGCCGGCTCCCCCGAGAGCAGGGAACATCCTCCGGTGAAGACTAGGCAAAGGATCAACGACCACGAAAGCGCCTGCTTCATCGACATTCCTCCCGTTTTTTACAAAATTCCATATGAAACCATCGACGATTATACCGAACCGTTCTGGTCAATCAATAGAGCTTTACTTCCCGTATCGCAGATTCACCGACATCTGTTGGAGATGGCCCCTTTCGGTTAGTTGATTGCCAGGGGGTGGGAAGTCGACTTGGCCGCCGCGACAGCCGTATTGACGCTGCGGGCGGTAAGAAGTAACCTGGATATCACCTGTGGCGGGGAAGGAGGATGAAGATCCGTCGACGCAGACGAGTGATCCGATACTTCCCAATAGGGGTGTTAAAAAGCCATGCAGGAAAAGCCTCGGATATTACTATTGGCCGAGGCGATGGCGCCGGATGCAAAAAAGCCTGGTTTGATCAATAACCAGGCTTTTTGAGTGGAGATTTTCACCAGGAAGAACGCCTGCGCCGCCAGCGACGCTCCGAGGAGGAGTACCGGCGGGGGGAAGAACCGCTGTGGCTGCGACGCCGTCGATGGTCGGAGGAAAACCAATGGCGCTTTTTCTTCCGTTTGGAGGAGGAAAAAAACCGAAACAGGCCGCAGTATTTCAATGTTTCCAGGTCTTCCGCCAACGCCTCTTTATGGGCCGCCGCGCGTTCGGTATGGAAAAAGCGGCCCACATCGACGATTTTGATCCGGCCTTCATGATCCACCATGATATTGTTCAAATGCAAGTCGTCGGGAATCAGCCCCTTCGCATAACAGTGTTCCACCGCTTCCTCGATTTGGGTGTACAGATGCTCTTTTAGCTTCTCACCCCCCTGGATCACTTCGCCCAGGGTATACCCGTTGACCTTGTCCATCATCATCCATCCCTCTTCCCGGTAATGCACCCGGGGAAAAGCGGCATGGTCCGAGAGGAGGGACAACAGGGAGGCATCCTGCCTTTCACCGGCATCCGCTTTAAATACTTTGACCGCATAATGTTCAAACTCATAAACTTTGCCGCTCAATCCTTCGCCGAGCAGGGGATAGCGGTCCATTTGTCCGTCGGCGACGAGGGTGCTGAGGTGCTCTACAAGGGCCGGGTCGACGGTGTGATCAGGATGACGCATGGAAACTCCCCCTTTTAGTCTATGAAAATAATGTTCAAGATCCGCTTTCCCGGAGAGGAGGTTCCGTAAACGCCAGCTCCATACATATCGAGCGGAGAAGGCGGACACAATAACCAATACTTGGTATATAGGGGGTTCTTTTCCGTGGGTCTGTTCCGGAAAACGGATCGTGCCCGTTCATCGAGGGGAGGAAGGGTCGCCGAATTTTCGCTGACCGGACGGTTGGAACGCGATGTGAAAGGGCTGAAGCAACTGTTCTCCTCCCATGATCTAAAGTTCCGCCACATTACAGGGAAAACGGAGCTGGCCGTCGGATTTATTGCCAGTTTGTGCAACAACGACATGCTGGAGCGGGATGTGATTGCCCCCCTGAACCGGATTGCCGGGAAACAGGCCTTGACCCGGGAGGATCTCTTCCGGCATATCCACACGGGGGACGTCCGGCGGGTCCGGGACGAGGCCGATCTTTTGGAATTGTTGTTTGACGGTTTTGCCATCGTTTTGATGGACGGTCACCGCGAGGCCCTGGCTGCCTGCGTCGAGGATATGAAGCGGCGGGAAATTTCCAAGCCGAACACGGAAATGGTGATCCGCGGCCCCCATGAAGCCTTCAATGAATCGATCATCGACTCGATTGGCCTGATCCGACGGAGGTTGCTCACGGAACGCCTCCGGATCCGTATGGTTCGGGTGGGGGACATTGCCAAGAGCCGGATCGCCTTTTGTTATATCGAGGGAGTCGCCCGGCTGGAATTGGTGGAAGAAGTGCGGAAGCGGCTTCAAGGGGTTAAACATTTTATCTCGGACTCGGGGAATCTGGAGCAGATGATTGTGGATCATCCCTTGACCCCCTTTCCGCAGCTGTACTATACGGAG
>JAJYSD010000282.1 GCA_021793745.1 Bacillota bacterium | reverse complement strand
GATCACGCCCTCGGTATTACCCGGCTCAATGTTTATGCCGGTCTGGCGGGATTTTATTTGATTAGGGACCAACAGGAGTTGTCTCTCAATCTTCCTGCGGGAAAATATGAAATCCCCCTGGTTATTCAGGATCGGTCCTTTAACCGGGACGGCTCCCTTTTCTATCCGAGTCGGCCGCAAACCGCCCCCCGCCGGATTCCCTATCCCTCCATCGTCCCGGAGTTTTTCGGCGATACGATTCTGGTGAACGGAAAAGTTTGGCCCTTTTTGCATGTGGAGCCTCGGAAGTACCGGTTCCGGCTGCTGAACGGTTCCAACTCCCGTTTTTTCACCCTGCGTCTCAGCTCCGGCCAGCCCTTCATCCTGATCGGGACCGACGGGGGGTTGCTGTCGCGTCCCATCCGGGTCCGATCGCTGACACTGGCGCCCGCCGAGCGTGCCGATGTGCTCCTCGACTTCTCCAACTTCAAGGGAAAAACCATCACGATGACCAACAGCGCCCCGGCTCCCTTTCCGGACGGTGACCCCGTTGACCCCCGGACGACGGGGCTGGTCATGCAATTTCGGGTCCATCGTCCCCTGAGCTCCCGGGATACCAGTTCCATTCCCGAGCGGTTGAGTGTGTTGCCGCCCACTCCGCTGAACCGGGTCAATCGGGTGCGGAATCTTTCTCTGGTAGAGAGCACCGACCGCTTCGGGCGGTTAATGTTATTGTTGGAAAACCGAAGATGGTCCGCCCCCATCACAACTCGGCCGCGTCTGGGAAGTCTCGAACTGTGGCAGTTGATCAATACCACCCCGGACACCCATCCGATCCATCTCCACGAGGTTCATTTTCGCGTCTTGAATCGCCAGCCCTTTGATGTGAATCATTTCAACCGGACCGGGAAACTTCGGTTCACCGGCGCTCCGGTGCCCCCGTCCCCCAGCGAGCGGGGCTTGAAGGACACGGTCCGTGCCAATCCCGGCCAGGTGACGCGGATCATTCCGCACTTCGGACTCACTTCTTTCACCGGAGAGTTCGTCTGGCACTGTCACATCCTGGAGCACGAGGATTGGGAAATGATGCGACCCTACCGGATCGTGAAGGGATAACCCGGGGGTGGGACCGGACGAAATCCGACAAAATTTCCTGGGGGCGCAGGATGCCTCCTTTTACGGGATCCAGCGGGGAGTTATAATGGGGAACAAAAGGGGAGCTTGAAAAAAGGAGTGGTTGAGTGAAGGGCGGTTATGTCGCTCGAGGCGTATGGGTGTTGATGGTGATCGCTTTCTTGGTCCTGACCCCGGCATCATCCCCCGGCGTGTCGAGCGACAACGGAAAGCCGGACCGCGGTGATCCCGACTGGGTGGAAGAGCGGATCCGGCAGATGACCTTGGAACAAAAGGTCGGCCAAATGTTCATGGTCGGCTTCAGCAATCCGGGGGATCAGCCGGCTTATGACATCAACGAACAGATACGCACCCTGATCCAGGAAAAACATGTGGGAGGGGTTATTCTTTTTGGCAGAAATGTTCAGACCCCGGACCAGGTGGGGCAGCTGACCGGCGAGCTGCAGAGGCTGGCGCTGTCTTCTCCGCCGGGGCTTCCCCTGTTGGTCGCCATCGATCAGGAGGGGGGCTCCATCGTCCGCATCCGGGAGGGGGTCACCCTCTTTCCCGGCAACATGGCCCTCGGAGCCACCCGCGACCCGGACCTCGCCTATGAGGCGGGCCGGATCACGGGGTTGGAGCTAAGGGCGATGGGGATCAATATGAATCTGGCTCCCGTCGTCGATTTAAACAACAATGCCCGGAATCCGGTCATCGGCGCTCGTTCCTTCGGCGAGGATCCGTCCTGGGTGGCGCGGATGGCGGCGGCCCATATCCGGGGGCATCATGCCGGATCGGTTTTGACGGCGGTCAAACACTTTCCGGGACACGGGGATACCGCCGTCGACTCCCATGTGGACCTGCCGACCATCGCCCGGGAACGGGAACAGTTGGAGAAGGCGGATCTGGTTCCGTTCCGGCGGGCCATCGCCCAGGGAGCGGATGCGGTGATGTCGGCCCATGTGACCTTTCCCGCCTTCGAGCCCTCGGATTTGCCGGCAACCCTGTCCCGTCGGGTGCTTACGGGGTTGCTCCGGAATGAACTGGGCTTTGACGGCGTGATCATCACCGACGACATGGAGATGGGAGCGATCGCCCAGCGCTTCGGATCGGCGAAGGCGGCCGTCCGGGCGATCCAGGCGGGAGCGGACATGGTGCTGGTCTGCCATACGCTGTCGGTGCAACAGGAGAGCATCGACGCGGTGACCCAGGCCGTCCGGGACGGGAAGATCTCCGAAGAGCGGATCGATCAATCCGTCCGTCGGATTTTGAAGTTGAAGTCGAAGCGATTGGGCTCTTCATCCATTCTGCAGAAGCCGCAGGGGGAGGAGGATCGGGTGGCCGAACGGGTCGGGCGGAAAGATTTTGCCGAAGTGGCCCGGAAGGTGGCGCAGCGGGCGATAACCCTTGTCCGAGATGACGAAGGACTTCTCCCCCTCAATCCCCAAAAGCAGTCCCGCATCCTGGTGCTTTCGGTGGAGGGGGCTGCCGAACTGGGGAAAGCCCTGCAGAAACAGGGATTTGATCCGGTGGTCCGGGAAATCGGCACGTCGCCCGGAGGGCAGGAAATCCTGGAGCTTTCCGGGATGGCCGTCGAAGCGGACGCGGTGGTCCTGGGGACCTTCCGCGCCCAGATGCATCCGGAGCAGGGGGATCTGGTCCGGGCGCTCCGGGCCACGCGGAAGCCGGTCATCGTGCTGGGACTGGATACGCCCTATGATCCGATGGCCTTTCCCGAGGGCGGCACGTATCTGGCCCTGTACAGTTCTCACCCGGTCTCCCTGGAGGCGGCGGCGAAGGCGGTTGCCGGAAAGATCCCCCTTTCCGGCCGCCTGCCCGTCGCTATTCCGGATATGTATCCCTCGGGGCACGGGCTCGACCGTGAAGTCCGTCGGGGGTCCGATTAGGGGAGAAACGGGCGGAATTGCTTCCGCTCGGGGTGTGCGCGCGGTACGTCCTTTGACCGCGGACACTCCCGGCGGCGGAAGCGGAGTCAAGGCCCCGTGGCAGGGCTACAGGATCAGTTCATAGATGACGTTTTCTCCGGGTTTCGATGCCTCGATCTTTCGTCCCGACTGTTGATGGGACACGCACCAGCTGTACACTTTCAGGGCGGAACGGAGGACTTGAGCATAGGAGGTGGCCTCCGTCTCCGCCTTGAGCCTTTCCAGGTCGGCGAAGGAGCTGGGTGCCAGTTCGATCTGAACCTTTTTGCCCACGCTGTTCCACTCCATTTCCGATGTTTTTTTATTTA
>JAJYSD010000281.1 GCA_021793745.1 Bacillota bacterium | reverse complement strand
CTTGCGCAGATGAGAATGCGGATCCGCAGGTGCCCGGGGGATCGCGATCCCCCGCTAACTCCCGCGGGGCGAACCTCGATCCCCTTAACCCTGAACCCCCGAGCCGGAGGCCTTCCTCCGGCCTTTTCTTTTTCACTGGAGGTGAGACGGGTGGTGGTGATGTCGTACAACATTCACCACGGGGTGGGCTGCGACGGAATCCTTGATCTGGAACGGATCGCAGGGGTGATCGAATCGGTCTCACCCGATGTAGTCGGACTGAACGAAGTGGATGTCCGCTTCCATCGGCGGAGCGGATGGGTGGACCAGCTCGGGTGGCTGGCCCGCCGGCTGGGCATGGCGTGCCGTTTTGGCCCCACCCTCCTCCGGCGAAGAAGGGGGGAGCCTGCTGCCGGCGGATACGGCAATGCTTTGCTCACGAAGGATCCGATCCTCCATCATCAATCGCTCACCTTTTCCGCGGATATCGGTGAACCCCGGGGGATTCTGGTGGCGGACCTGGAGCGGGAGGGGCGGTTGGCGCGCCTGATCGTCACACACCTGGGATTGACCTCCTCCATGAGGCGGCGACAGGTGGAGGCCATCCGGGGGATCTGTGGGAAGTGGTCGGGTCCGATGGTGGTGATGGGGGATTGGAATGTAACCCCGGATCAACCGGAGGTGACCGGACTCAGCCCCCGGTTGACGGATGTCTTATCCTACTGCGGTGTGGCCGGGGGAACTTATCCCTGCCGTCGTCCCCGTAAACGGATTGACTACATTTTCTGTTCTCCCCATTTTCGGATTCTGGAGGCGTCCATTGTGCCGGTGGAGGATTGCCCCTCCGACCATCTGCCCGTACAATGCCGGTTGGACTGGTCAAATCGGGTTCCGGTATAATGGGGACGAGCCGATGGGCGGATGGGGATGGAGGCAGGGTGCGGGGACCATCCTTGCTTTGTAACGGGAGGGAAGTCAAGTGTCGCAACCGATCCATTCAGCCGGCGTGAAATGTTCCGATCGGCTGCAGGCCGTCGCCCGCTGGGTGCCTCCGGGAGCGACCGTGGCGGATATCGGCGCGGATCATGCGCACCTTCTGATCCATTTGCTCCTCCGGGAAAGGATCAAGGGGGGGATCGCCGGAGAGTTGAATCAGGGGCCGTACGAAAACGCCCGGTCGCAGGTGGAGCGTTCCGGCTTCTCGGATCGGATTGAGGTGCGCCGGGGGGACGGGCTTTCCGTTCTGAAAAAGGGAGAAGTGGATACGGTGGTCATTGCCGGGATGGGCGGGCCCCTCATCGCGGCAATTTTGGAGAAGGGCAAGAAAAAGCTTTCCGACGTTCGCCGACTGGTCCTTCAACCCAACAACGGGGGAGAGAGGGTCCGGCGCTGGCTCCGGGAGAACGGTTGGATCCCGGTGGGGGAATCCCTGGTGGAAGAGGGAGGGATCCTCTACGAAATTATTGCCGCCGAACGGGGAGAGGATGAGGCGCTGTACCGCCAGCCCCCCGCATCGGAGGAGCAGTTGCTCATCCTGGGTCCCCTTCTGTGGAAGGAGAAGCCGCCCTTGTTGTCTAAAAAATGGTTGCAAGAACTGACCGCCCGCGAGCGCATCCTGAGTCAGGTGCGATCCGGTCAGACGGAGGAAGCGGCTCGACGGGCGGCGCAGCTGGAAGAAGAGATCGCCCAATGGAGGAGGTTGAGGAAATGGCTGTTCGAGGAGAATCCCTGATTCGCACGTTGGAAGAATGGGCGCCCCCTTCTCTGGCGGTGGAAAAGGATCCGATCGGACTGCAGGTGGGGGATCCCGAGGCGGAAGTCAACGGGGTCCTGGTCACCTTGGATGTGACGGAGGAAGTGATTGATGAAGCCCTGCGCCTCGGGGCCAACTGGATCGTCAGCCATCACGCGGTCATCTACCGTCCCCTCCGCCAGCTGCGCGGAGACCGGCCGGCTGGGCGATTGGCGGCGAAACTGCTGAAGAATGGCATCAATGTATATGTGACCCATACCAATCTGGATACCGCCGTCGGCGGGGTCAACGATGTCCTGGCGGAGAAGCTGGGTCTGGAGAATCCGGACGTGCTGGTGCCCCACGTCCGGGAACGATTGAAGAAAATCGTGGTGTTCATCCCCGAAGATCACCACATGAAGGTGTTGAACGCCATGTGCGAGGCGGGGGCGGGATGGATCGGCGACTACAGCCACTGCACCTTCAATTTGCGGGGAACGGGCACGTTCCTGCCCGGAGAAGGGACGGATCCCTACATCGGGCAGCAGGGAAAGCTGGAACAGGTGGAGGAGGTGCGGCTGGAGACGATCGTGCCCGAGTCCATCCAATCCCGGGTGGTGGAAGCGATGATCCAGGCGCATCCCTACGAGGAAGTGGCCTATGACATCTACCCCCTCGAACTGTCCGGCCCATCCTTCGGCCTGGGGCGGATCGGGCGTCTGCCGGAGAAAATGACCCTCCAAACCCTGGCGGAAAGGGTGAAGGAAGCATACGAAATTCCCGCCCTTCGCCTTGTCGGAGATCCGGATCGCCCGGTTTCCACTGTGGCGGTGCTGGGCGGATCGGGCAGCCGCTATGCCCAGCAGGCTTTAGAGCGCGGTGCGGATGTGTTCATCACCGGCGACATCGACTACCATGCCGCCCTGGATGCCTTGGCATCCGGACTCGCCTTGATCGATCCGGGTCATCATGTGGAACGCTTGGTTCTCGAACGGGTATGCCAGGTATTGCGGGAGAAATGGGCGCCGCCTGAAATCCAGGTGGTCCCGACATCGGTGCACCGGGATCCCTTTCAGTTCCTCTGATCCCTTCCAACATGTGCTTCTTGTGTTTGGCCGTATACTTTGTTAAAATATATCTCCACGGATGAGGAAAGTAAACGGGGCAACCGCCGGTGGAGTGCCGCAAGGCCCCACGGGAGGAAAGTCCGAGCTCCACAGGGCAGGGTGCCGGCTAACGGCCGGTGGGGGCGACCCCAAGGCTAGTGCCACAGAAATGCAGACCGCCGATGGAAGCGTGAGCGCTTCACAGGCAAGGGTGCAACGGTGCGGTAAGAGCGCACCAGCAGCATGGAGACATGCTGGCTAGGTAAACCCCACCCGGAGCAAGACCTAATAGGGGACCGGCGCGTCCGCCGGACGCGCAGCTGTGGCCCGCAGTGGTCCCGGGTAGGTCGCTGGAGCTGTGCAGCAATGCACAGCCTAGATAGATGGTTGCCACTCCAAGGGGTGGGAGGCGGGGCAAGCCGCCGCGATACCACTCGGAGTACAGAACTCGGCTTACGGTTTGCTTTCCTCCGAGCTTGCCAAAAGACGCGCAGGGACGCGTCTTTTTTTGTTGCATTACATGTTCCTTTAG
>JAJYSD010000280.1 GCA_021793745.1 Bacillota bacterium | reverse complement strand
TGGACCTGGAAGTTGCTCACCCCGATCGCCCGCACTCGTCCCTCCCTGTAAAGGGTCTCCAGCGCCCTCCAGGTCTCCTTGTATTTCCCCTTGACCGGCCAGTGGATCAGATACAGGTCCACATACTCCATTCCCAGCCGGCGGAGACTGGCCTCGAAGGCGGCCAGGGTCGAATCGTATCCCTGGTCGGTGTTCCATACCTTGGTCGTGATGAACAGCTCCTCGCGGGAAACTCCGGACTCCCGAACCGCCCGTCCGACCCCCTCCTCATTGTCGTAGAAGGCGGCGGTGTCGATGCTCCGGTAGCCGATCCGGAGCGCCGCCTTCACCGCCTGCTCCACCTCTTCCCCTTCCTTCGCCTTGTACACGCCGAGTCCCAGCCACGGCATTTTGACGCCGTTGGCGAGCTCCACCGCCTCTGAGATGTGAAGGGTCATCGATAACGCCTCCTCTGCAAGGATTTCCAAGGACTTATTCCCCTCTGTTCAGTCTATCAAAAGAATCGGCCCGATTTCATGCCGGGTTTCCGGAAGGCGCGATCGGCATCCGGGTGATGAAATCACCCTGTGGCGGAATATCCCTTTTAATAGGAGGTGAAAACCATGCCGATTCTCCTGGTTCAGATTGCCCTGATCCTGATCCTTGTCCGCTGCGCCTACCGGGTGATCCGGATGTTCCAGGCCGCCAAACAGGACTGGCTGGAAATCCTGTTTCAGGTGGCCGTCTTTGTCGTCGCCCTGTGGTTTCTCCTCGACCTGTGACCCGCGAAGGACAGCTTAAATGCCCATGCGCTTTTACGCGGCGTTTCCCGGCCTCGTTTCAGGTGGCGAAGGAACCGACCGCCGCAGGTTCCAGAAAGGTTCGTCCGGAACCCTCGAACGAACCCCGCTGGGGAACCGATGAAGGGCTGCTCCTCCTGCAAACATGAAGGATTTTTATGTGAACAGGGCGAATAGATTATCGGTTTCTGAAAAGGTTTAATTGCAAACACAGGGAGGAGCTGCCATGTTCATCCGAAACTGCTTGACGCCCCGGGACGAGATTGTAACCGTCACCCCGGACACCAGCCTGAAGGACACCCTCGACCTTCTTCAAAAGCACAGCCTGGATTCCGTGCCGGTGGTGGACGACAAGGGACTGTTCCTCGGCATTACCGGCTATCGCTATATTTTTAAGTCCTTGGTGGAAGAAGGGGCGCAAAGCCTGGATATCCTCAAAAACCGCAAAGTGTCCGATGCCCTTTACCTCATCGATCCCATCACCGTCAACAGCGATTTTGAAGACACTTTTCACGTCATCGTGTATCATCCCTTTGTTCCCGTGGTGGACGAAGACGGTTTCACCTTTCTGGGGATCGTCAAGATCAGCGACATCGAGGCTGCCCTGACCAGCACCTACGGTCAAGGAATCCCCGGCGTCCGCTTCCTCCTCGGCGTCATCATCGACGTTCCCCACATCCTGGAGCAGATTATCGAATGTGTCAAGCCCTTCGACGTGAATATCATCACCGTCGTCACCTTCGACGCCGGAGATGCAGTGGGGCGGCGGATCATGATGAAAATCGAACCGACTTCCCACACGGAGAGCATTCGGCAGAGCCTGGAAAAGAAGGGGTTCCGGGTCCTGGACGTGAAGGAAGTCCAACCCGACGCAAACGGAGAAGGATCCTGACCGCCCTCCAATTTTCGACGCCGAAGACAAAATCCCAGGGCGGCTTTTTCAAAGGCGCCAATAACCGCCATGAAATAAAAGGGCCCCGCCACCATCCGGCGGAGGCCCTTCTCCATCGCTCCCCTCCGAAGGGGTCAACGGCTCTTCTGTTCGGTTCGGAATCCCTCGGGATGACGACGGTGCCAATGCCACGCCGTTTCCAGGATCTCCTCCAGTCGAGAATACCGGGGAGACCATAAAAGCTCCTCCCTGGCCCTTTCGGCGGAGGCCACCAGCACCGCCGGATCCCCCGGGCGGCGGGGAGCCGTTTTCGCAGGGATCGGGCGGCCGGTCACCTGCCGGGCCTTCTCGATAACCTCGCGCACGGAAAAACCGGCTCCGTTCCCCAGGTTGTAGATGCCTCCTTCGCCATCCCGGCGCATTTTTTCAAGGGCTAACCAATGGGCGCGAGCCAAATCCATCACGTGAATGAAATCCCGGATGCAGGTCCCGTCCGGAGTGGGGTAATCATCCCCATAGATATAAACGCATTCCCGCTTCCCCAGCGCCGTCTGCAGCACGATGGGAATCAGATGGGTCTCCGGATCGTGATCCTCCCCCAGCTCGCCGGAGGGATGGGCGCCGGCGGCGTTGAAGTAGCGCAGGGAAACGGACTTCACCCCGTAGGCTCGGTCGCACCACTTCAGCATTCGTTCAATGGCCAGCTTGGTTTCCCCGTAGGGATTGGTAGGAATCGTCGGATCCGTCTCCCGGATGGGAACCCGCTTCGGCTCGCCGTACACCGCCGCCGTCGAGGAAAAGACGAGATGCTTCACCCCGTGTTCGACCATCTTCTGGACCAGGCGGAGGGTCCCCCCCACATTGTTCCCATAGTAGGGAAGCGGATCCTTTGCGCTCTCCCCCACCAGGGAACAGGCGGCAAAATGGATCACCGCCTCGATGTCTTGTTCGCGAAATATCCGGTCCAGCAGTCCTTCGTCCCGCAGATCCCCCTGATAAAGGGTGGAATCCCGCAGCGCCCCCCGATGCCCGGTCCGGAGGTTGTCCAGGATTACCACTTCTTCGCCCTGCTCCTTCAGTTCCAACACCGTATGGCTGCCGATATACCCGGCGCCGCCGGTCACGAGAACGGCCATCACGCTTCCCCCCTGTAGATCTCTCTCGCTCCGTCGCCGATTCCCGGATGGAAAAAAAGCGGAGTCAGGCCGGTCCGGCGCTGATATCCCGCCTCGAGGCGATTTCGGAATTCCTCCAGCATATCCCGATGCACCAGGTTGACCGTGCAACCCCCAAACCCGGCGCCGGTCATCCGCGCCCCGATGCACCCCTCGATCCGGCTCGCCTCTTCAAAGAGGGCATCCAGCTCCGGGCCGGTCACCTCGTAATCCCTCTGCAGGGAGAGATGGGATTCCCGCATCAACCGTCCGAAGGCGTGCAGATCCCCCGCCGCCAGCGCTTCCGCCGAGCGCAGCACCCGGTGGTTTTCCGTCACCACGTGCCGGATCCGGCGGCGAATCCGTTCAGAGGAGACCGCCTTCTCCAACCGTTCCCAATCTTCGGGATCCACATCGGCCAGGGACTTGAGTTCGGGGTGCTCCCGCTTCAGCTCCCGCAAGCCGGCTTCACACTCCTGCCGGCGCTCATTGTATTTCGACCCGGCCAATCCCCGGGGCTGGTTG
>JAJYSD010000279.1 GCA_021793745.1 Bacillota bacterium | reverse complement strand
GATCTCCGCCCGGCTTCCCTTTCAGCGGCCCGGGAGGCTGAGCGGATCGGCCGCCTCCGTTCGCCGAACTGCAAGGCCGCAATCCCCGGTGTGGCATCCGGCGATGCCACTGAGGATTCCGCCAAAAGCGCAAAACGGTTAGTGAGCTTGTAAAGTCGCCGAAAAGGCCGGGTGCTCTACCAGCTGAGCTAATCGCGCCAACAGCGCGATGTGGGATTCGAACCCACGACACCCCGCATTGTCCGTTTGCATCGGAATGCTTTCTGCCGACGGGGGCAAAAAGCACCGTGGGACCGTTCCGAGATCCCGCAAACCGCGACAATGGTGAGTCATATGGTAATCGATTCTTTCAAGGGTGTCAATAAGAAATTTATGATACTTTCATCGCCATCAACGGAAAAAAGGGGGTTCGAATGACCTTTCTTCGTTGATAGAATGGAAGGCAGGGAGGGTGTTCTGCGCTGTGCGGACCGGGTCATGTCGTGAAGCCGGCGTGAAATCCGATTGGACGCGCCGTGATTTTCAGATACAGCAAGAGTGTGGTGAAGCCTATGACGATCTTGGAAGCCTTGAGGGAAAAATACGCCAATTGTACCCGTTGTCCGTTGCACGAGCGACGGACCCGTTTCGTTTTCGGAGAGGGGAACCCCCGCTCCCCGCTGATGTTTGTAGGAGAAGGGCCGGGGGCCGACGAGGATCGGATGGGCCGCCCCTTCGTGGGCCGGGCGGGGCAATTGCTGGACAAGATGCTGGAGGCGGCGGAAATTCCCCGGAAGGAGATCTTTATCACCAACATCGTCAAGTGCCGGCCGCCGGGGAACCGGACTCCCACGACGGAGGAGATGGAAACGTGCATCACGATTTTGCGGGAGCAGTTTAAGGTGATTCGGCCGAAGTTGATCGTCACCCTGGGCTCCGCCCCCACCCGGGCAATCCTGGACCCGAAGGCGCGGATCACCCGGATTCGGGGACAGTGGTTTGAACGCAAAGGGGTGCGGATCATGCCGACTTTCCACCCGGCTTACCTCCTGCGCAATCCGGCCAGCAAAAAGGAGGCCTGGGCCGACTTCCAGGCGATCCGGGACGCTTACCGGGCGGTGCTGGCGGAGCGGGAGGCATCGGGGGAACTCCTTACATAGGCTCAGGAGACAACCGATGTTTCCGCGGTTCCACCGTTGATCTGGATGAAGGAAGCGGCGACCGTCTTGGCGATGTTTTCCGGAGCCTCCCCTTCGATGGTGTCCAGGTGGAAGATCACCTGCAGGCAGCGGGCGGTTTTCTCCGTCACGGCCGAGCGGGCCGAATCCACGTAGGGGCTGCCGAAGGGGCCCTTGTCGTCGCAGAGGAGCAGTTTGTTCTCCATCGATACGTCCCGGCCGTTCAGCGCAGGGTAACGATCCCCCGCTTTTCCGACGGTGGCGGTGACGCTTCCTTCCAGCGCGTCGGCGTCGTAGATGCCGGCGGGCAACAGGTATTTCAGGGAGAAAAAGTTGTTCACATCGACGGCGCTGTTCACTTCGTGGATGGCTTCCCCCTTCAGCACCCGCCGCAGCAGGGCCTCCGCCGACGGGCGGTAGCGGGAAGGGGAGGCGCCCAGTCGCCGAAACGCTTCTCGCCACTGGCGGATCGGCGGCAGCTGGCTGATCTTTTCCGGTTCATGTTCCATCCGAAGGTGTTCCAGAAAAAGATGAAACCGCCCGAGGAACGGGTGAGGGGATCGGCTGACGGTACATCCTTCATACCGGATGACGATCAGTTTCAGGTTGGGCAGTCGTGAGCGGAGTCGGGAGTCTAGGTTTACCATCATTTGCTTTTTCACCTCCGGTCGAGATACCATAGAATAACCGTTGAGAACATGCGAACCATGTGTCCCGCCCCGAACCGGGGTGGGCATCGGCATCGATTGCATCGATCGGCACATCCTCCGTTGCCTCCGTCTGTTCCCTTTTCGGCGGACAGGGCTCCGGGTCCTTCCCCATGCAGGCGGTGGTGAGCGGAAAAGGAGGAGCGATCAAATGGAGAGGTTGAGGCAGACTTTACAGCGGATTGACGGCAGAGGATATAAAGCCTACAAGGATATTCAGGGAGAGTACCGCTTTCCCGTTTTTCGCCTATTCATCGATTATGTCCAGGGGGATCCCTTCGCTTCCCCTTCCCGGATCCGGGTGCGCATGGATCAGCAGCGGGCCGGATACCTGCGGGAGTGGTTTGCTAGCGAACACCGGCGGATCGCCCTGGAGGACTGGGTGTTGCGACGGGCTGCGCGGGAGGTGCAGTCCCTCTCCTTCCGGGTCCAGGGAACGGGAAAGAGCGGTCTGTTTGCAGTGGATCGCCCCGGTCAGGAAATCTTGCCGCGGACGGCGGTCGTGGTCAACGAAGCGTTCGTGGAATTGAGGATGACCGTGGGCTTGCCGGCGCGGGGACGCACGGTTTTGGGCAAAAAGGCGATGCAGATGCTGTGCGAGGACCTTCCCCGGTTGGTCCAGCGCAGCCTGCCGGCGGCGGCCCTCGACCGGGAGAAGCTGGAGGAGCGGCTGCGCCTCGCCGACAACCAGAAGGCCCTTCGCGATTATCTGCGGGAAAAGGGATGGATCGCCTTTGTCGCCAACGGGTCCATCCTGCCCCGGGAAAGCGGGGTGAGCGATCGCCCCCTGACGCAGGGCCGGGTCGTCCCCTTCCAATCCCCGCCGTCGATGGAGATGGCGATCGAGGTGCCCCACGGAGAACCAATTCGCGGAATGGTGATCAAAGACGGGATCACGCTGATCGTAGGGGGCGGTTACCACGGGAAGAGCACCCTGCTGAAGGCCCTGGAGCGGGGCGTGTACGACCACATCGAAGGAGACGGCCGGGAGTATGTGATTACCGACCGGAATGCGGTCAAGGTCCGGGCCGAGGACGGGCGCCGGGTGGAGAAGGTGAACATCTCCCCCTTTATCAATAATCTGCCCTTCGGCCGGGATACGGTCCGATTCTCCACCGATGACGCCAGCGGCAGCACCTCCCAGGCCACCAACATCATGGAGAGCCTGGAGATGGGGGCCTCCTGCCTGCTGATCGACGAGGACACCAGTGCGACCAACTTCATGATTCGCGACGGTCGCATGCAGTCCCTGGTGGCCAAGGGGAAGGAGCCGATCACGCCCTTCATCGACAAGGTGCGCCAGATGTATGAGGAGCTGGGCGTCTCCAGCATTCTGGTGCTGGGGGGATCCGGGGATTATTTCGATGTGGCCGACTCGGTGATCATGATGGATGAATACCAGCCCCGGGATGTCACCGCTGAAGCGAAGGCGATCGCCGCCGAGAAGAGCAATGCGCGGAAGCAGGAGGGCGGCGATTCCTAGATCGG
>JAJYSD010000278.1 GCA_021793745.1 Bacillota bacterium | reverse complement strand
TACGCGGTCGGCAGACGCTGGCCGACGTCGAACATGTCCTCGGTGAACACACCCTTGTGGTCGCCGGCCACGGCGACCGAGGACACGTGGTGCAGACAACCCGCCTGGATGTCGGCGGCCAGTTCGACGACCTTGCGGGTGCCGTCCACATTGGCCCGGATGCTCGTCTCGTCGTCCGCGGTGATGTCGTACAGCGCCGCGAGGTGGACGAGGTGGTCGATCCCGCCGCGGAGCCGTTCGCGGGCCACCACCCCTTCATCGGTGCGGAAGACCACCTCCGTTTCCGGTGATGCCAACGCCGGGGACAACAAAAGGGATACCTCCCTCGAGGTTCCTCCGGCCAACTTTACCCGTTCCACCGCATGGAGTCGGTGGATGATATCAGGCCTTCGGGCAATCAGCTCTCCCTCCACCGCGGCCCCGGAATTGGTGATCTTGACCCGGACCGGCACCCAATCCCCCTTCATCTCTCCGTCAAAGCCCGGATATACCTCCAGCTTGATCGGCCCCGGCGATCCCTCCACCATTTGCGGAAACCCCAGGAAAAGAACGAACAACACCAAAAGTCCCTTCCAAAAACGCGCCTGTATGCTTTTGTTCAAAACCGGCTCCTCCCCGCTGAACCACATTTCATTCTCTCAACCCATCGACGATCCTTGCTTCAACACCGGGTCATTTCCGCCGCAGAAACTGCCCGGCCAGATTGAACAGCTCCTTCAAGGACAAACGAAGTCCTTTTCCGTACAGGGAACGGATCAGATACCGGATCGCGTTCGTTTGCGGCTCGGAATAGGGATACCAGTGGATCTCCCGCTTTTTCCTCCCGGGATGAGCGATCAGCGCCACCCGGTGGCAAAAGCTCAACAATCCCTCCGGCCCGTGGTACCGGCCGATTCCGCTCAACTTGATTCCTCCGTAGGGGAGATCCGGATTCACCATGTTGATCATCACATCGTTGATGCAAACATTTCCCGCCTCGATCCGTCCGGCCACCCGCCGCGCCTTTTTGCGGTTCTTCGTCCAGATGCTGCTGTTCAGGCCGTAGGGGGTGTCATTGGCCAGCCGGATCGCCTCCTCCTCCGTGTCAAAGGGCATGATCGCCAGCACCGGACCGAAGGTCTCCTCGGTCATGATCCGCATCGAATGATCCACATCCACCAATACCGTCGGTTCAAAATGAAGGCCGTCGGAGCCGGTCCGCCTCCCCCCGCACAGGATCGTGGCCCCCTTCTCCCGGGCATCGGCGAGCTGTTCCTCCACGATATCCACCTGACGGGGGGAGGTCATCGAACCCACATCGGCATTCTCCTCCGCCAACCGCAGGGCCTCCGTCCGCTCCTTCACCATTTGGACGAAGGTTTCGTAGACCGACGACTCCACGTAGAGGCGCTCCACGGCCATACAGGTTTGACCGGCATTGGTGAAGGCTCCCCACACCGCCCCGTTCGCCGCCCGCCGCAGGTCGGCGTCGGCGAAGACGATCATCGGATCTTTGCCCCCCAACTCCAGGTCGACGGGAATCAGATGTTCCGCGGCGGCGGCCATCACTTGCTTACCCGTGGTGACACTGCCCGTAAAAAAGATCTTGTCCGGACGCGCCGACACCAATCGGGCCCCCACCTCTTTTCCGCCGTGGATCACCTGCACCACGTCTTCCGGGAACCCGATTTTCCGGAACACCTTCTCGATCAGAAGCCCGGTGAGGGGAGACAGTTCCGACGGCTTGATCAACACGACATTTCCGGCAACCAGGGCGGAGATCGCGGGAATCATCGCCAATTGGAACGGGTAGTTCCAGGGCGCAATGATCGCCACCACCCCCATCGGGCGATACTCCACCCAGGAGCGGCGGCCGATCAGGGTGATGGGCGTCGGCACCTTCTTCGGCTTCAGGATGGAGGCAGCCTTTTTCTCGTAATACTTGAGCAATTCCACCGTAGGCAAAATTTCCGTCATCAGTGCCTCCAGAGGCACTTTGCCCGTATCCTTCACCACCGTCTCCGCCAGTTCGTCCGCATGGTCGACCATGTAGTGGCGAAGGCGGCTTAAATGATCCATGCGCTCCGAAAGGGGCAGGCTCCCCCAGCGTCGAAACGCCTTCCGCGCGTGGACCATGGCCCGTTCAATCGCTTCCGGAGCGGTCTCTTCCACTTCTCCAAGACGTTCCCCCGTCGCGGGATTGATCATTTCAATCACACCCATCGGTATCCTCCCCCATGCATTCTTCAAAACGTCGAACCGACCCGGCACACCATGGATGGAACTACCCATCCAATTCGCCGATTTCCCACCGGCGACCTTCCGGCTCCCATAAAGGGGAAGTTCCCGTCAACCGCCGCCCTTATTCCTCGTTCGCTGGATTTTTTCCATGATTCGCGCAACCCATCCACGGGGCAAAACCCGAACCGATCCGGTCAGCAGGCGATTGGAAAGGCCGGGAATCACCACCTTTCTGCCGGCCATGAGGCCCCGGTAACCCTCCCGGGCGACGGTCGCCGCATCCATCTCCCCGTACTGAAACACTTTGGAAGTTCCGAAGCCCGCCCGGGAACCGAAGGCCGTCCGGGTGGGGCCGGGACAGAGGGCCGTCACCGTCACCCCCGTCCCCCGCAGCTCCTCGGCGATCGCCTCGGTGAAGGAAAGGACGTAGGCCTTGGACGCGTAATAGACAGCCATTAGGGGGCCCGGCTGAAAGGCGGCGGTGGAGGCCACGTTGAGGATTTTCCCTTCTCCCCGCCGGACCATTCCGGGCAACAACGCTTTGGTCAAACGGGTGAGGGTCTCCATATTTAACCGAATCATTTCCCGTTCCCTCTCCCAGTCGGTCTCGAGGAAGGGACCGTATACGCCAACACCGGCATTATTGACCAGGACCCGGACCTCGATGCCCCTGGACTCCAGCTTCCGGATTAGCTCTTCGGTCGCGGCAGGGTCGGACAAATCCTGGACGATCACCTGGACGGATCGGTCAAAGCGCCCCCTCAGCTCCTCCGCCAGCCGCTCCAGCTTGTCCCGACTGCGGGCGACCAGCACCAGATCGAAGCCGCCTTCGGCAAAGCATTTTGCCAGCTCGGCTCCGATGCCCGACGAGGCGCCCGTGATCAGAGCCAGATGGCCGTGTTTTTCCCGATTCATGCGCTTCTCCCCTCATCCGATACCGTGAAACGCACCGAACCAAACCCCGGCGAATTGCCGGAGGAAGTGGAGGATTTAGAACCCTCCGGACTTCGGCTGCAAGTTTGTTTCTCTATTATAGAGGAGGCGGTTTGGAGGCCGCAACGGCCCTTCTCCAAAGGGGGAATCTGAGTCGTCAAAAATCGGAATCGTTCCGATTTACAACCGGCCATCGTCTCCC
>JAJYSD010000277.1 GCA_021793745.1 Bacillota bacterium | reverse complement strand
GGCGGAGACCGTGGAGGTCGGGTACAGCCTGGAATACGGAAAGGATCGGCTGGCCATTCACCGGGATGCCATTCAGCCGGGACAGCGCGTGCTCGTGGCGGATGATCTGCTGGCCACCGGCGGAACCATTTCGGCCACCATTGATCTGGTGAAAAAGCTCCGGGGCGAGGTAGTGGGTGCCGCCTTCCTCATCGAGCTTTCCTATCTGAACGGGCGGGACAAATTGTCGGATGTGGACGTCCTGTCCCTGGTCACTTACTGAGCCACCATGCCCGGCGATATAAAACCGAGGGAGTGCGCCACAACGCACTCCCTTGTCTTTCATCAGGAGATCTTTAGGATAATCTTTCCGAATTGGCGACCTTCCTTCATGCGATTGAGAGCTTCCGCCGCCTGCTCAAGGGGATAGGATCTGTCGAGGACCGGACGGATGCGGTGCTTCTCGAAGAGGTTCACCATCTGTCGGAACTCTTCGTTATTCCCCATGGTCGATCCGAGGATATCCAGTTGCTTCAGGAAAATGAAGGGCATCACCAGTTGCGGGACGGGACCCCGAGTGGCTCCGAAGGTGACGATCCGTCCTCCGGGTTTTGTCAGGCGGACCAGTTGCGGAAAGACCTCCCCGCCGATGCTATCCACACAGAGATCTGCTCCGCCGCCGATGGCCTTTTGCAGTTCCTTGGCCCAGTTTTCATCGCTGGAGTTGACGCCGCCGGCGGCGCCTAACTCTATCGCCCGGCGAAGTTTTTCATCGCTGCTGGATGTGACGAAGACCCGTGCGCCCAGGGCCGAAGCGATGAGGAGCAGGAAGGTCGCCACACCCCCGCCGATTCCGGGAACGACGACCACTTCCCCCTCCCGAAGCCGTCCCCGCGTCACCAGGGCTCTGTAGGCGGTCAATCCGGCCAGGGGGATGGCTGCGGCCTCTTCCCAGGACAGGTGCTTCGGTTTGGGGAAGACGTTCTCCGCCGGGACCACGATTTTTTCGGCGTAGGTTCCATCCTTGGGAGAACCGAGGATGGTGAAGTCGGGACCGCTCACCCGCGGATTGTCCCCCCAGTCGAGGGATGGGTTGATGATCACTTCCTGTCCGATTTGAAGTCCGTCGACCCCGTCGCCCAGGGCGGCGATTTCCCCGGCTCCGTCGGAACCTAGGATTGTGGGAAGCGTGACACCGGGGTATTGGTTGTGGGTGATGAAGTAGTCCCGGCGGTTGAGAGCCGCCGTCCTCAAGCGGATCAACACTTCACCGGGGCCGGGTGTCGGATCGGAAACCTCTTCGTAGCGCAATTTTTCCGGACCACCGAATTCTCTCAGGACCATGGCCTTCATATTGAACCCGGTTTGGGCCGACCGCCGAAGTGGCGTTCAAGCGGACGCGCCCAACCCGCCTTCGCCTCCTTTCGGAAGAATTTCGTCGACAGGTGGAGCTTTTCGAAGGTTGTTCCATGAACTTCCCAAAAGGGAGCCTTCGTTTCCACTGTATCACAAACCGGGTCGATTTCAACTTGACGATCGCTGCTGTTTCCACCGCAGATATCGATACCGAATCACACACCCGATGCAGAATCCCATGATGGCCACCAATGCCGCGATTCCCACCGACAGGGAAAACAGGATGCCGACGACGGGCCACCCTGCCCCGAATCCGAGCAGGCTCAGGGAGAGGCAAAGGACGGCAATCCACTGATTAAACCGTTGCTGGGCGGGATCCTCCATCGCATAGGCAGAAGGGGACCGGGAGAGAAAGGGTCGAACCAGGGAAAAGAGGGGGTTCTTGCCCGCCATCAGACTATACATCCCCAAGGCCCAGGGGATGGCCAAAATCCATGGACGGTTGAGCAGAAGGGCAAGGGTAACGGAAATCACCTGCAGCCATTGATTGGCCCGGACATAGGGGCGCGGAATCCCGTGCAAGGAAATCACCACTTTTCCGATTTACTTTGACAATTTAATTATACAGCGAAAAGGGAAAAGTTTGAAGGAGTCGAGAAACGGGCTGTTCTTGGGCTGTTTTCCCATCGCATGCGCAAACGGGGCTTGGTCCTTTCAACTCCCCAACGCAGGAGGTGGTTATGTGGCACAGAAGCGGATCCCACCGGTGATTCAAGTTGTGGGGTATTCCAATGCGGGAAAGACGACCTTGATTTGCCGGCTGATTTCCCGGTTGACCGAAAGGGGGTTGCAGGTGGGGACCCTGAAGCACCATGCCAAGGAATTGGATTTGGACCGCCGGAGGAAGGATACGTGGCTCCACCGGGAGGCCGGCGCCCGGGTTGTTGCCATCACCGCGGAGAATCAGTCGGCGGTGTGGTACCGGGAGCCCCGGTCGATGGAAGAGCTGCTGGTCCATTATGCCGGTTTGGACGCAGTTTTGGTGGAGGGTTTTAAGGAAGCGGGCTATCCCAAACTGGTTGTTCTCCGAGAGCGGGAGCATTTGCACCTGTTGGACCGGCTTACCAACATCCGGGTCGTCGTCAGCTGGTTTCCCCTCGAAACCGATTCCTATCGATGGTACGGAATCGACGAGTTGGAGGCGATCACCGGAGAGGTGCTCAACCTCATGCGGGAACATTCTCCATGAACCTGTGGCCCATAGGGAGGCGGCACTTCTTGAAAATATTCGCCGAAGTGAGTATAATCTTACCGAAATTCCTGAGATTTACGGGATGATGCCATGGAAGAGGTGGGAATTCGTGCGGATATCGCTTTTGCAAACCGATGTGGTCGCCGGTGACCCGGAAGCCAACCGGGAACGGATGGGCGAATGGATCCGAAAGACGGTGCAGAAGGAACGGCCGGATGTGGTGGTTCTTCCGGAGATGTGGAACATGGGATTTCTCTTTTCCCGACTGGAGAAGGCGGCGGACCGCGGTGAACTGCCCCGATGGCTGTCGCGGGTTGCCGCGGAGCACGGCATTTATCTGGTGGCCGGTTCAATCGCCGAGGAGGAAGCGGGGGGCTTCTATAACGCCAGCTACATGTTCGACCCGGATGGCCGGCAAATCGGCCATTACCGGAAAATCCACCTCTTCCGATTGTTGAAGGAAGAGCGGTATCTGAAGTCGGGGGACCAACGCTGTCTCTTCCGGATCGGGGATGTGACGGCGGGGACGATCATTTGCTACGATTTGCGCTTTCCGGAATTGGTCCGGACCCTGGTCCTGGACGGCGCGCAAATTTTATTCGTTCCGGCGGGTTGGCCCCGGCCGCGCATTCGTCATTGGCGCATCCTGAACCAGGCCCGGGCGGTGGAGAACCAGATGTTCGTCGTGGCGGTCAACCGGGTGGGAGAAGAAGAAGGGACCCTGTACGGCGGCCATTCGATGGTGGTGGACCCCTGGGGGGAGATCCTGGTGGAA
>JAJYSD010000276.1 GCA_021793745.1 Bacillota bacterium | reverse complement strand
ATCTACCTACTCCGCCGGCAGGCAGTCCTGCTCGGGAAAAACGCCGAACGTCCCCTCATCCTGATGACGCCGAAAAGCCTGCTCCGCCATCCCCAGACGGCGTCGCCCCTGTCGGATTTGACGGGCGGGCGGTTTCAACGGGTGATCGAACGGCCGGGGTGGAAGAAAAGGGCCGATCGCGTGGAGCGCCTGCTCCTCGCGAGCGGCAAAATTGCCGTGGAATTGGAAGAACGGCTGGACAGGGAGGAGGCCGGGGAGCGGATCCACTTGATCCGGGTGGAGCAGCTGTATCCGTTCCCGGAGGAGGATGTTCGCCGGGTGGTGCAGCGCTTTCCCCGCCTGCGGGAATTGGTGTGGGTTCAGGAAGAACCGCGGAACATGGGGGCCTGGACCTATGTGGAACCCCGATTGCGCGCGGTGGCGCCGGAGGGGATATCCGTCGGTTACATCGGCCGACCCGAGCGGTCCAGTCCGGCGGAGGGATTTTCTGAGATCCACGATATCGAACAACGGCGCATTCTCGATGAAGCGCTGCGTCCGACCAGGACCTATACCGCTTTCAAACCGGGAGGGAACGAAACATGATGGAAATCAAGGTTCCGGAACTGGCGGAATCCATCACCGAGGGGACCATCTCCAAATGGGTGAAACGGGAAGGGGAACCCGTCCAGGAAGGAGAGGTCGTAGCGGAACTGGAGACCGACAAGGTGAATGTGGAGATCAGCGCCGAGCGGGAAGGAACGCTGAAAAAGATTTTGAAGCAGGAGGGGGAGACCGTCCGGGTGGGTGAGGCGATCGCCCTGCTGGGTGAAGCGGGGGGCGGGGAAGCTCCGGCCGGCGAGGCGGAAAAAGAGGCGGAGGAGCCGGGATCGGACCCGCCGGAGCCCCGGGAGGCGGAAGGGAATGGCGTGGACGCCGACCGGCCTTCCCCCGCCGACCTTCCCGTCGCCACGCCCGCCGCGCGGAAATGGGCGCGGGAGCGGGGCATCGATCTCCGCCGGGTTTCAACGCGGGATCCCCGAGGGAGGGTGACGGCGGAGGACGTCCGGAATTACGGCGCGGAAGTTCCTCCGGAGGAGCAGGCACCCGACGGTCCGAAAAGGGATCGGCCGGTGGAGAAGGGAGATCGGCCGGTGGAGCGGGTCCGGATGAGCCGGCGCCGCCTCACCATCGCCCGCCGGCTGCTGGAGGCAACCCAGTCGACGGCGATGCTCACCACCTTCAACGAGGCGGACATGAGCGCCATTATGGAGATTCGCCGCCGCCGGAAAGAATGGTTTCAAAAGCGGCATGACGTGGGGCTGGGCTTCATGTCCTTCTTTACCAAAGCCGTCGTCGGAGCCTTGAAGGAATTCCCCTTGCTCAATGCGGAGATCCAGGGTGAGGAGATTCTGATCAAGAAGTACTACGACATCGGCATCGCCGTGTCCACGGACCAGGGTCTCGTCGTCCCGGTGGTCCGGGATGCGGACCGGCTCAATTTTCCGGAGATCGAGCACCGGATCGCCGCCCTGGCCGAAAGGGCCCGCTCCGGCTCCCTCACCCTGGAGGAGCTGCAGGGCGGCACCTTCACCATCACCAACGGCGGCGTGTTCGGCTCCCTCTATTCCACGCCGATCCTCAACCCGCCCCAGGTGGGAATCCTGGGCATGCACAAGATCCAGAAACGGCCGGTGGTGGTCGAGGATGACCGGGTGGAAGTTCGGCCGATGATGTATCTCGCCCTGTCCTACGATCACCGGATCATCGACGGGAAGGAGGCGGTCAGCTTCCTGGTCCGGGTGAAGGAAATGGTGGAGGACCCGGAGCAGCTGTTGCTGGAGGGCTGAGTTTCCGAAGTTCCAAGGCAAACCATAAAAGGGGATCGGCCCTTTGGGCTGATCCCTTTTTGGGAGGGAAAGTCGCGATGCCCGGTGTCATCGCCGCGACGGTACCGTTTCGTCGCTGAATTCGAATTGGCTCAGGCGGAACAGGGGATCCCTCTGCCCCGTACCGCTTTTAAAAACGAGATACAGATCACGGATGCCGTAGGCTCCGTCTTTCGCATGGGTGTCGATCATGGTCGATACGGTAAACCATTTGTCGGCGTCCTTCCGTTTCGGCACCCGCATGGTGCCCACCTTTTGGCCCCTGGGATGGTCCAGCCGGACTTCGATCGTTCCCCCTCCGTGGGAGGCGACCCGCTGGTCCGACCCGTCGTTGGGATGCGGAGCCCGCCACCTTTATGGGGACCGGGCGGATCGCTTGCCTCCTGCCGCCGGTTGGGGCGGCATTTTATCATTCCAGTTCTAGGCTAGGGGGAGGCAGACTCTGCGACATGGGCGGGGAATGGGAGAGCCATATCAAACGCATACCGAAAGGACCGCCCTCCGATTGCGGGCTTTGTTGTTGGGATCAGCGCAAAAAGGGCCATCGACGTCGTCTCGACAGCCAGGGCAGGCCGTGAAGGGCGTGTTTGCAGGCCGGTGACTCCGCGGAAGAGGAGGAATTCGAAGCGGGGATGCGCCGGCTTCCTGATGCCCGGGAAGAGATTTTATCTGCCCTTGGACATGACCAACACTGGTCGAAGGAATCCGATCCTGTGCCTGCTGGTGCTACCGGGCAGTCGCAGACTCCGCCGCCTGCTCCGAAGGTATGCCGAACAGGGCGCGCAGGTGGGTGTTGAGGAAGCGTCCCTCGGGATCCTGCTCGTCGCGGATCCGGCAAAAGTCGTCCCACCGGGGGTAAAGGCGGCTCAGCTCCTCGGCGGTCAGCGAATGCATCTTGCCCCAGTGGGGACGGCCCCCGTGGCGGCGAAAGATCGCCTCCACCGCGGAGAAGTACGCTTCATGGGGCATCCCCCGGTACATGTGCACCGCGACGAAGGCCGTGTCCCGGCCGTAGGCGGGACTGAGCCAGATGTCGTCCCCCTTGACGTACCGGCACTCGATGGGGAAATGGACGGCAAACCGGCGGCGCCGGATCGTCTCCCGGATCTCCCGCACCACTTCCGCCAGCTTCTCCGCCGGAAGGGCGTACTCCATCTCGTTGAAGCGTACCCGGCGCGGCGTCGCGAACAGCCGGTGGCTATCCCCCACCTCTTCCACTGTGGGCACCCCCCAAGCGGACAGGCGGCTGATGGAAGGGCACAAACGGGGAAAGCGGCGGGCGGTCTCCGAAAGGAGCCAGAAGGCGCCGTTTTCCAGGAACCATTTGCTGAAGCGGCTCCCGAGTCCGCCGGAGGAAGCTTCCTGATTCGTCTCATCCATGAATTTCACCTGGACCCGATCCGTGTGGGGGAACCAGTAAAATTCGAAATGGCGGTGTTCGCTGCGGTAGCGGTCCAGGCGGTTCAGGCAGTCCTCCAGGTGCATCCGTCCGCTCCGGT
>JAJYSD010000275.1 GCA_021793745.1 Bacillota bacterium | reverse complement strand
GCAAGACGAGATTTTTGCACCCGTGTTGTCCATTGCGCGTGTGAAAGATTTGGATGAGGCCATCGCTTTAGCGAACAAATCGCGCTTTGCAAATGGGGCTTGTATTTTTACGAGGGGTGGTGGCAATGTGCGGAAATTCCGTGAAAACATTGATGCGGGAATGCTTGGTGTAAATATTGGTGTTCCAGCACCAATGGCGTTCTTCCCATTCTCCGGTTGGAAAGATTCTTTCTATGGAGACCTACATGCTAATGGAAAAGACGGATTGCAATTTTTTACAAGAAAGAAAGTTATCACAACCCGGTGGGTATAAGTGGAGGGGTGAAATACCCCTCCAATTTTGTTAGATGGCAGAAATCATGAAATTGATAACTCTATCCATCACTATATTGTATAGTGTATTTTTCGCCGCCTTGCACTCCACCCTATTTCTAGATAATGGAGGAAACAGAGAAATCAGGGAATTAGACTTCGAAGCGCTTCCTCCGCCCTTCGACTTCATAGCCCTTAAGGGATCCGGACGAGAAACGGATGATCTTCGTCGCCTCCGGATTCTTTTTTTCGGCAAGGGATTGACCAGGATGGTCGAATTTGGTACCCTAAAATTAGACCAGGATGGTCGATGTAAGGGGGTGTAGGGAACCGAAATGGGATATGCACTCAAGTCCTTCGAAAAGTTGGATTCGGATAAGCAGAATCGGATCATCCGCGCGGCCTTGAGGGAATTCGGAAAGCAGGGATACGACCGGGCCTCCACCAACCGGATCGTTCAGGAAGCCGGGATCGGGAAGGGGATGCTGTTCTATTACTTCAACAGCAAGAAGGAGCTGTACTGGCATCTGGTGGATCTCAGCCTGGAGGCGGTGCAACGGGAGTTTTTGGACAAAATCGACGACTCGATCGACGATGTGATCGACCGTCTGGCCCACATCTCCCGGGTGAAATGGCAATTTTTCACCGTTCATCCGGAGATCAGCCGTTTTTTGACCCACTTCTTCCTGACGGATGGAGCGGAGCTGCCCGATGCCTTAAAGGAGAAGTTGGATCGGGTGATGCGTTACGGATTCGGCAAGGTTTATGAAAACAAAA
This sequence comes from Bacillota bacterium, assembly GCA_021793745.1. Lineage (GTDB taxonomy): Bacteria > Bacillota > Bacilli > Thermoactinomycetales > DSM-44946 > Planifilum. Next base: position 2,279 of record JAJYSD010000275.1, on the reverse strand, counting down.
GGTTTGACCGCTCCCGGTTCCGGGAGGATGTGGATCCGGAAAGGGCCCATCAATTGATCGAATGGACGATCAAGGGATATGCCGGTGACATGATGGAGCGGTTCAAAGAAAAAAAGCCGGAGCCCGAGGAGCTTCAGCGTCTGTGGGACGAATTTGACCAATACCTCCATATTTTGAAAACGTGCTTTTACAAGCGGGGGGGAGAAGAGGGATGAGCGTCATCGAGGTGAGGGGCGTCACGAAGCGGTTCGGGAACTTCACCGCCCTCGATTCCATCGATCTGACCGTCGGCGAAGGGGAGATCTACGGTTTCATCGGGCCCAACGGCGCCGGGAAATCGACGACGATCCGGATTTTGCTCGGGATGCTGAAGGCGACGAGCGGTTCAGCGCGGATGTTCGGGAAGGACGTGTGGAAGGATGCGGTGGCGATCCACCGGCGCATCGCCTACGTCCCCGGCGATGTGAACCTGTGGCCCAATCTGACCGGGGGCGAGGTGATCGATCTCTTGTTGAACATGCGGGGGATCAAGAATCCGAAAAAACGGGAAGAGCTGGTGGAGCGGTTCGAATTGGATCCGCGGAAAAAGTGTCGCACCTACTCCAAGGGGAACCGGCAAAAGGTGGCCCTAGTGGCGGCCTTCGCCCAGGATGCCGATCTGTACCTGCTGGATGAGCCCACCTCCGGATTGGATCCCTTGATGGAGCGCACTTTTCAGGAATGCGTCCGGGAAGCCAAGGCGGCGGGGAAGACGGTGTTTCTGTCCAGCCACATCCTGTCCGAGGTGGAGAAATTGTGCGATAAGGTGGCGATCATCCGGCAGGGGAAGATCATTGAAGAAGGTTCCCTCGCCGAACTGCGCCATCTGACCCGCCTGAACGTCATCCTCCGGACGAAGCGGCCGGTGGACGGCCTGCAGGGGATGAAGGGGGTCCATCACCTGGAGGAGAAGGACGGGACCTTTCACTTTCAGGTGGACGGTGAGGCGATGGATGCGGTGATCCGGCACATCAGCGGGTTCGGCATTGAACACTTGGAATGCCTGCCGCCCACCCTGGAAGACCTCTTCATGCGGTATTACGAGGGGGCGGCGGGATGAGGAGAGAATGGATGGGCATCGGACGCCTGATCGCATTTCTGCTCCGGAAGGACCGGCTGAAGATCGCCACCTGGCTGGCGGGCCTCTTCTTGGTCACGGTGTCCACGGCGGGCGCTTATCCGTCCGTGTACAAGACCTCGGAAGACCTCATGGGTTTCGCCCTGACCATGGAAAACCCCGCCATGAAGGCGATGCTGGGCCCGGGATACGATGGGGCGAATCTCACCACGTCTTTGGCCTTCGCCACCGAAATGTTGATGTTTTCCGCCATCGCTGCGGCGGTGATGAACATACTGCTCGTCGGCAGAGCCACCCGGGCCGATGAAGAGGCCGGCCGGCTGGAGCTGATCCGTTCCCTGCCGGTGGGGAGATTGTCCTATCTGGGCGCCGCGTTGACGGAAGCCCTGGTCGTCAATGGACTGCTGGCCCTCCTGATCGGGGCGGGGCTCAGCGGCATCGAACTGGAGGGTCTGACGGCGGAGGGCGCCTTCCTGTACGGGGCGATCCTGGGAAGCTCAGGCTTTTTTTTCGCCGGTATCACCGCCCTGTTCGCCCAGCTGGCAGAAACCTCCCGGGGAGCCCAGGGCTTTGCCTTCGGAACCCTGATCGCCGTTTATATCCTGCGGGCGGTGGGGGATGTGGAGGCGGAGGCGGCCTCCCTCCTCTCGCCCCTGGGATGGGTGTCCAGGGCCTACGTGTTCCGGGACAACGAATGGTGGCCGGTTTGGCTGTCCCTGGCTACCACCGCCATCCTCGTCGCTGTTTCCCTTTTCCTCAATGTCGTCCGCGACATGGGCGCGGGAATCCTGCCCGCCCGCAAAGGGAGGAGGCATGCGACCGCCCTTTTGAAGACCCCGGTCGGCTTCGTCCTGCGGCAACAGCGGACGGCGGCCCTTTCCTGGACGATCGGTCTTTTCCTGCTCGCTGCCTCCTTCGGGGCAATTCTGGGGGAATTGGAAACCTACTACAGCGACATGGAGCTGATTGTGCAAATGTTGGGGGAGGAGGCCTCCACCTCCTTGACGGAATCCTTTCTATCCCTCCTGATCGTCATCATGACCCTGTTCAGCATCGTTCCGGGCCTTTTGACGGTGTTGAAATTGCAGAGGGAGGAAGCCGGGAACCGGACGGAACTGATATACAGCGGAGCCGTTTCCCGAGGAACCCTGTTGGGAGATCG
>JAJYSD010000274.1 GCA_021793745.1 Bacillota bacterium | reverse complement strand
TCCCTCGTACTCTTCCACATCCCCGCGCATCTCGATCCAACGACGTCGGAGCGGCGGGAGTCCCTTCCGGACATCGGTCTCCACGTCCGGATCGGTCCAGGGGCCGCTGGTGTCGTACAGGCGAACTGGGGGATTCTCCTCTTCCCCGAAGCGGCCGGTGGTCGGGGAGAGCTGAACTTCGCGCATGGGGACGCGGATATCCGGCCGGGATCCCTGGATGTACACCTTTTTGCTCGCGGGAAAAGCGAACGCTTTGGACATACCGTTTCCTCCTTCGGTTGAATTTGAGCCTACACCAACAGGGAGAGCTTGACCTGGAGCCTTCCGTCACGAGAAGGCGGTCCGTTTCGGCTTGGTCCGAAGGAGAAGGCATCGTTTTTTCGGTCTGCTGGAAAGGCGTTTTAAACCTGCGGGCTTCGCAAAACCGAAAGCAATAAAAAACCGCATACCGCAGGGTATACGGCGGCGAAACCCGCACTTCCCCCAAAAGGGTGTACGAGTCTCCTTGGCCCATCCCTACGCTGGCATTACCCAGATCAGGTTAAACGGTCGGCGGCAGATCCCCCGCCCTCTCAGCCTGGCTTTCCCCAAGCTCCCGTTGGTATATGCAGTTGCTCATCTTGAACGTAACACATTCCCTGGAACGGGTCAATCTACCAAAAACCCCTTGACACTCCTTTAAAAATATTACACGCGAGCAAAATAGATTTAACGGTCAAAATCTTATCCTGAGAACGGAAAAGGAGGGTTTATCCGTGGAATCAAGAGATTGGAAAAGCCCCTTCTTTCCGTCCGGGTTTTCGGTTATGCTTAAAGATAGGTGTATCGGATGAAAGGATGGAAATTCCTTGCGGATTGAGTGGTCTCATCTCAACAAAGTCTATACATCCCCCAGCCGCCCCCGGGCTCGCCGGATTGGACTTCTCGATTTTACCGCCGCCGCGAGGAAAGGCATCACTGCGGTGCTCGGTCCCGAAGGATCCGGGAAAAGCACATTGTTGCAACTGACCGCCGGACTTTTGGTTCCTGACGACGGCCGGATCACCTACTGGCTGGAGGACGGGGAAACCGCGATCTGGTCCAAAGGGCGTGCGGCAGCCGTGGGGACCTCCGCCTTGGGAAGCCTCAAATCCCGGATTACATATATCCCTCCCATGCGTCGACTGAACAAGTCCATCACCCTGGAGAAGTATCTGTTGTACCATGCCCAGCTCAGCCAGTTGCCCTATCCGAGAAGGCGGGTCGCCGAGCTGATCGCCGAATGGGGGTTGGCCGCCGCCCGGCGCGTCCCCCTTTCCGCCATCCCCGCCGGGATGATCAAGCGGGTTTTGCTGATCGAAATGTTGCTCCGGGATCCGTGGATCGTCCTGTTGGACGAGCCGACGGAGGGGTTGGACCGTTGGGGAAAAAGGCTTCTTTGGCGGGAGTTGCGCCGGCTTGCGCCCCACCGGATCATTTTGATCGCCACCCGGGATCTCCATTGGGCCGAATGCGCGGACGATCTGCTGCTGATGGAGTCGGGATCCTGCCGGCGGTGGGGACCCAAAAAATTGTTGACCGCCAACGTACCGGAGGGGACGGTGGCTGCTTGGTATGAAATGATGCAGACTTTTGCCAATCATCGTTCCCGTCCCCGTCGAAGGAGCTTTATCGCCGACCCGCGGGAAAACGAATACTGATCGGGGGGCTCCCGATGGTGGCTGTGGGCCTTATCGGCACACATTTATTCACCAGCATGGGATATGCTGGTTTTTTCTTTGGCAAAATAAAACTCTACAGTCACAGTTTCATTAAAATTTCCTTTGAAATGATCATAAACAATCAAATATAATCAAATTAGATCACCGGAGGGGAGGGAATGATGGATTTTTGCGGAGGAACGGCAGAGGCGCGTGATGGAGTACATCTACGAGCGCAAGCGAGCCACCGTTGCGGAATTGAGCGAAGTCTTCCAGGTATCCGAGGCGACGGTTCGCCGAGATTTGAAGGAATTGGAGGAGGCCAACCGGATCCGGCGAACCCATGGGGGAGCCATCCCGCGGGAGTGGGTGGGTTTTGAACCCGGTATCCAGGAAAAAAAGGATCAATTCGCCTCGGAGAAGCGGCGGATCGCTGAAAAAGCCGTGGAGCTGATCCGGGAAGGGGAGACGATCCTCCTGGATTCGGGAACCACCACCCATCAGCTGGCCCGGTTACTTCACCGGTTTTCCCGTTTGACCGTCGTCACCAACTCCAATCACATCCTTCAGGAACTGCAGGGGATGGAACATCTGGAACTGATCAGCACCGGCGGGATGATCCGCCGGGGAGTCGAATCGATGGTCGGGCCGATCGCGGAGCAAACCCTGAAGATGATCAAGGTGGATAAAACGTTTCTAGGGACCAATGCCCTGGATCCGGAGGAGGGGCTCAGCACCCCCCACCTGCTGGAAGCCCAGGTGAAGAAAGCGATGATTCGCGCGGCGAAGGAAGTGATTCTACTTTGTGATCGCAGCAAGATCAACCGGGTCTCCTTTGCCAAAGTGGCTCCGCTGTCCTCGGTGGATATTTTGATTACGGACCGAAAGGCTCCCGCGGATCTTCTCGAGCGGATCAAGGAGCAGAAGGTCCAAGTCATTTGCGGGTGAAAAGGAGTCGGCAGCATGGGCAAAATTGTAACCGTTACCTTGAATCCGGCCGTAGACAAAACGATTCACCTTCCCCGGCTCTGCCCCGGTGCCCTGAACCGGGTGGGTCGGGTGCGGCGGGATCCCGGCGGAAAGGGGATCAACGTGGCCCGCGCCTTGAAACTGTGGGGAGAAAACCCCTTGGCCATCGGCTGGGTCGGGGGATACCAGGGCCGGTGGATCCTGGAGCGGTTGGAGGAGTGGGGGATCGAGCACGAGTTTGTCGAGACGGAAGGGGCGGAGACCCGAACCAACTTAAAAGTCGTCGAAGAAGCTGTGGACCGGGTGACGGACATTAACGAGCCGGGGTCCCCGATCGACGAGGAGGCGATCCGCCGGTTTTTGGACGTCTACGATGGGGCGATCCGGCAGGCGGAAATCGCGGTGTTGTCCGGCAGTCTTCCGCCGGGGGCGCCGCCGGATTTTTACGGAACCTTGATCGAGCGGGCCAAACGGTTCGGGGTCAAGGTGTATCTGGACGCCGACGGCCCGGCCCTCCAGGAGGGGATTCGCCACTCCCCCTATGCGGTCAAGCCCAATCTGACGGAGCTGGAAGGTCTGGTCGGTCATGCCCTGGAGGATAAGGATGAGCGGTGGAGTGCGGCCCGGTCGCTGTTGGAACAGGGGATTCACCTCGTCGCTCTGTCGATGGGGGCTGAGGGAGCCTGGTTCTTCACCGAGGGGAAGGCGATTCGGGCTCGGGCACCCC
>JAJYSD010000273.1 GCA_021793745.1 Bacillota bacterium | reverse complement strand
GGTTGCAGGCGAGGGCCCGGCTGGACGAGAAAGCCGATGCCCTCCGTCGGGAAATGGATCAGGTGGAAAGGGAATTGGAGACAGCCGCCGATCGCTATCGGGAACTTTCCCGGAAGCTCGAGGGGATTTCCGCCGACCTGGAGGCCGCCCTGGAAGAGCTTCGACAGATCGAGGAGGAGTGGAACCGGATCCGTTCCCGGCGCGATCTGGTCAAGGAAATGGAGGCGGAACACGCCGGCTTTTTCCAGGGGGTCAAGGAGATCCTCAAGGCGAAGGACCGGGGGGAGTCGGAACTTCGAGGGGTTCGCGGAGCTGTCGCCCAGTTGATCCGCGTTTCCGCCGAACATGAAGCGGCGGTGGAGACGGCCCTGGGAAGCGCCCTGCAACACCTGGTGGTTCAGGACGAGGCGACGGCCCGGCGGGGGATCCGCTTTCTGAAGGAGCGCCGGTTGGGCCGGGCCACCTTTCTCCCCCTCGAGGTGCTTCAGCCCCGGGAGTTGCCACCGGCGGCCCGGAGACAACTGGAAGGAATGGCGGGTTTTGTGGGCATCGCCGCCGATCTGGTTGACTGCGATGCGGAGATTCAAAAAGCGGTCCGATTCCTGTTGGGCAACGTCGTCGTCACCCGGACCCTGGAGGATGCCAACGAAGCGGCCCGACTGCTCAGCCATCGCTATCGGGTGGTCACCCTGGAGGGGGATGTGGTTCATCCGGGAGGATCGATGACGGGGGGAAGCCGTCACTCCTCCAAGACCAACCTATTGGGCCGTTCGCGCCAGCTGGAGGAGCTTTCACAGGCGTTGGCCCGAATCGGTGAGAGGCGGGAGGCCCTGTACCGCCGGCGGGAAGAACTGGAACAGCAGCGGGCGGATGTGGCGAAGCGGATGGATGCGATCCGGGAGCAAGGGGAGCGCCTCCGCCTGCGGGAACAGGAGTTGAAGGGATCCGAGAGGGAGCTGGCCGCCGAACATCGATCCCTGGAGGAGCGGATCGCCAGCAACCGGGCGGAGCAGGAAGAGGCCCGCTCCCGAAGGTCGAAGCTGGAAGAGGAGCTCGGGCGATTGCAGGAGCGCCGCCTGGAACTGGAGGAGGAGCAGGAGAAAGCGGAAGAGCGGATCCGCGATTTGGAGAGGGAAGTGGAGCGGCACGTCCGGGAAAAAGGTGAGACCCATCGCCTTTTGACCGAAGGGAAAGTGACGGTGGCCCGATTGACCCAGGAAGTGACCAACCTGGAGGAAAATGCGGAGCGGGCGCGTCGGGAGGTTGCCCGAACCGAGGAGCAACTGGCCCGGTCCCGGGAGGAAGAACAACGGATGGAGGCGGAGGTCGAGTCACTCCGCCGGGAGATCGATTCCCTGTTGGAGCAGGCCTCCGCACTGGGAAAATCCAAGGCTGCGGCTCAGCAGCGGTATGCGGAGGCCCGCAGCGAACGGGATCGACTGTACGGTGAGCGGGAGAAAAGCGAAGGGGAGGCCCGGGAACTTCGGAAATCCCTGCGCCGCCGGGAGGAGGAGTTGCGCCAGCTGGAGGTGCAGGTCAACCGGCTGGATGTGGAGCTGAATCACCTGCTGCAAAAACTGGCGGAGGAGTATGAGCTGAGCTTCGAATTGGCCCGCCGCCGCTACGGCGTTCCGGAGGATCCCGATGCGGTGGAAGGGGAAGTCCAATCCCTCAGACAGCAAATCGCGGCCCTCGGCGAAGTGAACCTGGGGGCGATCGAGGAGCACCGGCGGCTGACGGAGCGCCTCTCCTATCTGAAGGAACAGCAGCAGGACCTCGTCGAAGCGAAAAACACCCTGTACGAAGTGATCCAGAATATCGAACAGGAGATGGCGCGCCGCTTTTCGGAGGGTTTTGAGGCGATCCGCCGGGAATTTCAGGAAGTGTTTCGGCACATGTTTGGCGGGGGTCGAGCGGACCTGTATTTGACGGAGCCGGAGAATCCCCTGGAGACGGGGATCGATATTGTGGCGCAGCCCCCGGGAAAAAGGCTGCAACACTTGAGTCTGCTGTCCGGCGGGGAACGCGCCCTGGCGGCGATCGCCCTCCTGTTTGCGGTCCTCCGCGTCAAGCCGGTCCCCTTCTGTGTCTTGGATGAGGTGGACGCCGCCCTGGATGAGGCCAATTTGGCCCGTTTTGTCCGCTACCTGCGGGAGTTTTCCCGAAACACCCAATTCATCGTCATCACCCACCGGAAACAGACGATGGAAGGGGCCGATGTCCTGTACGGGATTACGATGGAGGAATCGGGGATTTCCAAGTTGGTTTCGGTCAAACTGGAGGATGTGGCGGAGGAAAGCGCCGTGACAGCAAACGGATGAAACGGAGGAGCAACCATGAGCTTTTTTAAACGGTTGAAGGAACGGGTGTCCCGCACGACGGAATCGGTCACCCGGACGTTTGTCTCGGGATTGAGCAAGACCAGCGACTCCCTCGTGGGCGCTATGGACGATCTCTTCCGCCGGAGCAAGATCGACGAGGAGATGTACGAGGAACTGGAGGAGATCCTGATCGGCGCCGATGTGGGCGTAACCACCACGATGGAGCTGACCGACCGGTTGCGCCAGGAGGTGAAGGAGCGGAAGATCAAGGATCCTCAGGAGCTGAAACCCCTGCTGTCGGAGATCCTGGCTGACCTCCTGCGCGGCGATGAAGGGGATTCCGAGATGAAGCTGGCCCAGGAGGGCCTTTCGGTCCTCCTGTTTGTCGGCGTGAACGGTGTGGGCAAGACGACGACGATCGGGAAGCTGGCCCACAAGTTGAAGGAGGAGGGGAAGAAGCCCCTGTTGGCCGCCGGGGACACTTTCCGGGCCGGGGCGATCGAGCAGCTGGAGACCTGGGGACAGCGGGTCGGCGTCGATGTCATCCGGCATCAGGCGGGGGCGGACCCCGCGGCGGTGATCTACGACGGCATCCAAGCCGCCCGTTCCCGCAAAGCGGACGTTCTCCTGTGCGACACCGCCGGACGGCTGCAAAACAAGGTGAATTTGATGGAAGAGCTGAAAAAAGTGCACCGGGTCATCCGGCGGGAAGTGCCCGACGCCCCCCACGAGGTTCTGCTGGTCCTGGATGCGACCACCGGACAGAACGCCATCCAGCAGGCGAAAACCTTCCGGGAAGCGGTGGGGGTGAGCGGTATCATCCTGACCAAGCTGGACGGCACTGCCAAGGGCGGAATCGTTGTCGCCATCCGCCGCGAACTGGGAATTCCCATCAAATGGGTCGGCCTCGGGGAAAAGGTGGAGGACCTGCAGCCCTTCGACCCGGACCAGTTTGTCCACGCCCTTTTCGCCGATTCGATCCGGGAGGAAGAGGAGCAGGGAGAGTGATGGCTGAACGCTTCAGGCTGTCGAGGTCCTCGACAGCCTGTTTTTTCCGC
>JAJYSD010000272.1 GCA_021793745.1 Bacillota bacterium | reverse complement strand
GGAGCGGGGGCAAAGCCTGCCCGCCGATGTGATCAAAGGGAACGCCGACGAATGGACGGTGCGGGGGGTGCGGCCCGGGGAGGTGCCGGAGGCGGCAAGGGGGATGATGAACCGGGAGCGCCGGTGGACGGCCGCGCAGCTGGACGAGGAAGCTCTCCAATACCTGCGCGACCTTCCCGAAAGCCTTGAACTGGAGCTTTCGGAGACCATTCGGGTCCACGCCTTTCACGCCACTCCCGAGAGCCTGTTCGACGTCATTCCCCCGGAGACCGGTGCGGAGACCATGAAAGCGCGGATGATGAACCGCGGCGGCATCCGACTGTTCGTCTGCGCCCACATCCATCTCCCCTACGTCCGCTACATCGACGGCCGATGCATCGTCAACACCGGCAGCGTCGGCCTTCCCTTCGACGGACTTCCACAGGCCTCCTACGCCCTCGTCGAGGCGGAGGAAGATCGCTTCCGGGTAACCATTGAAAGGGTCCCCTACGATGTGGAAAAAGTGGTGAAGCAGTACCGGGATTGCGAATACCCCAACGCCGACCTCCTCATCCGCGTCGTTCGGGAGGCAAAAAGCCCTGCCGCAAGGTGAATCCCCCGGACATCGCCTCTGGCTTTTGTCCCTGGAGTTGGGAGGCGAATTTTCGTCGTGCGGCCCCTTTTGCAGGGAGTCGAGACGAAAGAGCGCCTCCCTCCCGATCCGCCGAAAGGATTGTTAACAGCAAGTCCCACCGGCTTCAACGGGAAAATCCCCACTCATGGGGTGCGGTTCGGAGCCCTCGATCCAGGGTTTTATGACGTTTCCAAGGCAAAGCGGACAACGCCACCCGCCTGCTTCTGTCGGTCGCCGCCCCACTACGAGGGGGACGCCCCTTCCACCGCTTCCCAGCCGAACACCCGGCTGATTCCCTCCACCACCCGGTCCATCACCTCATCCAGAGGCACTTTTCGTCCCAACAGGCGCTCCATCGAAGTGACGCCGTATTCCTGGATTCCGCAGGGCACGATGAGGTTGAAATAGGACAAATCGGTGTTTACATTTAAGGCGAACCCGTGGCTGGTGATGTATCCCCTCCGGGTCCGGCCCCGGTTGAACTTGACCCCGATGGCGGCCACCTTTTCATCGCCGACCCAGACGCCGGTGTAAGGCGGTTTCCGCTCCCCCTTAATCCCAAAGGGGCGGAGCGCGACGATCAGGGATTCCTCCAGGTCCCGCAAATAACGGTGAGCGTCATTTCCCCGTTCTCCCAAATGAAAGAGCGGATAGCCCACCAACTGCCCCGGACCGTGATAGGTCACATCCCCGCCGCGATCGATTTCCACCACATCGATTCCCCGCCGGGCATACTCTTCGGAGGAGAGCAGCAGATGTTCCGCATGACTTCCCCTTCCCAGAGTGATGGTATGGGGGTGTTCCAACAGGAGGAGCTGATTGGAAAGCGCCCCTTCGTCGATTTGCTTCACCTTCGCTTTTTGCATGTCCCACGCCTTTTGGTATGGGAACCGCCCGAGTCGATATACCTCAAACATCCTTTCATCCCCCCAAGAGAAAACTCCGGGAGTACCAAGGAACGCCCCCGGAGCGGGAGCCGGCGTATCCGTGTCCACCCAAGCCGGCTCCGTTTTCCATCATATCAAATCTGCGTATCGGGGCCATAGGCTTCCACGCGCTCCTTCACGCGCTGCAGGAAGCGCCCCGCCATCAATCCATCGAGAATCCGATGATCCAGCGAAAGGCAGAGATGAACCATATCCCGGATGGCGATCATCGAATCCTTGATCACCGGACGTTTCACGATCGACTCCACCGAGAGGATTGCCGCCTGCGGATAATTGATGATCGGCTGGGACAGGATCGATCCGAAGGAACCGGTGTTATTGACCGTAAAGGTTCCCCCCTGCATATCCTCCAGGGTCAACTTGCCCGACCGGGTTTTCTCCGCCAACCGGTGGATCGCTTTTGCCAATCCTCCGATGCTCTTCTCGTCGGCATCGTGGATGACCGGCACATAGAGGGCATCATCCGTGGCGACGGCGATGGAAATATTGATCCGCTTTTTGAGGATGATCCGATCGCCGGCCCAGACGGAATTGAGATAGGGAAATTCCTTGAGGGAGTCCACCACGGCTTTGATGAAAAAGGGCAGATAGGTCAGGGAGATGCCCTCCCGCTCCTTGAAATCGTTCTTCAGGCGTTCGCGCAGCTGAACCAACCCCGTAACATCCGCCTCCACCATCGTCCAGGCGTGGGGAGCCTCGTGCTTGCTGGTGACCATCCGCTGGGCGATGGTGCGACGTACGCTGGAGACGGGCACCTCCTGATCGCCCTCCTCCAACGAAACGGAGATGCCCTCCCGCTTCGCGGAGGTTCCCGCCGCGGGGAGCTGGATTTCCGGAACCGCCGGTTTCTTCTCTGCAGCAGCCGGGGATTCATCGCCCCGGGGGGAAGCAGGGGACGCCGCTTTTCGGCCTTCAATATACTGCAGGACATCCTTCCGGGTGATCCGTCCCCCTTTTCCCGTCCCCTCGATGCGCTCCAGATCGATCCCGTGCTCCTGGGCAAGCCGCAGCACGGCCGGCGAATAGCGCCTTTTCATCGAAGGGGTCTCTTGCCCGGCCGAGGCAGAAGCGGAGGGGGAGGATTCCCTCCCCTGATCCACAGGTTGAGGGGACGCTGCTCCCCCTTCCTCCTCAATCCGGCAGATCAGCTGGCCCACTTCGACGGTCGCCCCTTCCTCGGCGACGATCTCCAGAAGGGTGCCGCTGATCGTGGACGGTACTTCGGCATTCACCTTATCGGTGGCCACTTCACACAGGGGTTCATATTTGGCGACCCGGTCACCCGGTTTTTTCAACCAACGGGTAATCGTTCCCTCTGTCACGCTCTCCCCCAGTTGGGGCATCGTTACATCGGTAGCCATATTCTACCTCCTTTTCCGAGAATGGGGCCGCGGGATCGCATGCGGGTGGGCCGGCATCAAAACTCGGCCAGCTCGCGGATGGCCGCAGCCACCTTCTCCGGACTGAGCATGTACTCCTTCTCCAGGGGCGGACTGTACGGCATCGCCGGCACATCGGGCCCGCAGAGACGCCGAACGGGGGCATCCAGTTCAAAGAAGGCCTCCTCGGTAATGAGGGCGGAAACCTCCCCGCCGACTCCTCCGGTCTTATTGTCTTCGTGAACGATCAGGACTTTGCCGGTTTTGGCCGTCGCCTCCAAAATCGCTTCCTTGTCCAGGGGACGAAGGGTCCGGAGATCCAGCACATGTACACTGATCCCCTCTTTTTCCAGCTGCTCGGCCGCCTTCAGGGCAAAGTGCAGGGTGAGTCCGTAGGAAATGACCGTGACATCCGTTCCTTCCCGCTTCACCTCGGCCTTG
>JAJYSD010000271.1 GCA_021793745.1 Bacillota bacterium | reverse complement strand
CCGATCTGAACCGGTAAAGAACAGCCTGAACATGGCCGCTTTGGCCACCGGAGGCAATTTTCTTTTCGGCGTCCTGGCCTCCTATGTATTGGTGAAGCGGAAATTCGCCGGAAAAAACCTGCTCGACATCCTCGTCATGCTGCCCTGGGCCCTGCCGGCCACCGTGGTGGCGATGAACATGATTCTGGCCTTCAATCAGCCGACCCCCTTCACCTTCGGAAACATCCTGGTGGGAACCTATTGGATCCTCCCGCTGACTTACTTCGTCCGCCACATCCCCTTGGTGGTGCGATCCACCAATGCCGCCCTGGAACAGCTGGACGACAGCCTGGAGGAGGCGGCCCGCAATCTGGGGGCGGGATGGTTCACCGCCTTCCGCCGGGTGGTTCTCCCCCTGATCCTGCCCGGGGCGATGGCGGGAACCCTGCTCGCCTTTGTGACGGCGGTCGGCGAATTTGTATCATCCGTGCTCCTCTATACCATCGACAACCGGCCGATCTCCATCGAAATCATGAACCAACTGCGCATGTTCAACCTGGGGCAGGCCGCGGCGTACGCGGTGTATCAGATCGCCCTGATCGGAATCGTCATGTTCATCTCCCAGCGCTTCCTGGGAGTCAAGACCCACAACACCCTGTAAACCCGAAAAATGCCCCAAAGGGGCCGAAGTGAGCTTGAGGGGTGGAGGCGGAACCGTCTATCACCCAGGACCCTTTAAATCCTTCCGCATTCGCTGGATCGCCACAATTCCCGTCGGAAAGGAGATGCTTATGGAACCCGAAAAGCGGCACCGGGAGGAGTGGATCTCGTCCGAAGGCACCACCTTTCCGGGAAAAACCTACGTGGAATGCCTGCTCAAACCGCTCTTCAACGATCAGCGGGACACCCTGTTCCAGGCCATGATCCAGGTGCACCGGGCCCATGTGCTCATGCTGTACGACCGGGGAATTCTGAAAAAATCGGAGGCAACCCGCATCCTCCGGGCGGTGGAAGCGGTGGCCCGCACCGATCCGAAGGCGTTGCAGTACGACCCCCGCTACGAGGATCTGTTTTTCCTGGTCGAAGGCAAAATCGCCGAACGGATCGGGGAGGAGCTGGCGGGCAACATGCACATCGCCCGCAGCCGGAACGACATGGGCGTGGCCATGTATCGCATCGCTCTCCGGGAGCGGATTCTCACCCTGATCGACAAAACCCTGTCCCTGCGGGAAGCCCTCCTGGAAGCCAGCGGGCAACACCTGGAGACGGTGATGCCCGCCTACACCCACACCCAACCGGCCCAGCCCACCACCCTGGGACATTATCTCCTGGCGGTGCAGGATGGGCTGTTCCGGGATACGACACGCCTCAAGGGCGCATTTGACCAGGTCAACCGAAGCCCCCTCGGTTCGGCGGCCATCACTACCACCGGCTTCGACATCTGCCGCGACACGGTGAAGGAGATGCTCGGCTTTGACGATCTGGTGGAGAACTCCTACGACGCCATCGCCGGAGCCGATTATCTGGGGGAAACCGCCACCGCCGTGGCCCTCCTGATGACCAATCTCGGGCGCTGGATCCAGGATCTCCTCCTCTTCTGCACCCGGGAATTTCAGGCGGTCCGGGTCGCCGACCCCTATGTCCAGATCAGCAGCATCATGCCGCAAAAGCGGAATCCCGTCTCCGTGGAACACTCCCGCTCCCTGGCCAGCAGCGCCGCCGCCGACGCCCTGGCGGTCTTGACGATGATCCACAACACCCCCTTCGGCGATGTGGTCGATACGGAGGACGACCTCCAACCCCACCTGTATCGGGCCATCGACAAGGGCCGGCGCGTGCTCGGACTGATGGCGGCGGTGATCCGCACCCTGGAGGTCAACCGGGAGCTCCTCGGGCGACGGGCCCGGGAAGGGGCGATCACCATTACCGAGTGGGCGGACACCATGGTGCGGGAAAAGGGCATCCCCCTCCGCACCGCCCATCGCATCGCCGCCCGGATCTCCCGGAGCGCCTGGCGGGAAAACCAGGAGCTGGACGAGCTCACGCCGGAACAGGTCCGGCGCGAGGCTCTGGAGGCGGCGGGCATCGATCTGCGCTTCACCGAGGAAGAACTGGCCCGCCTCTCGGACCCCTTTCATTTCATCCGGGTGCGAAAGTGCCGGGGAGGTCCCAATCCCGATGAAACCCGCCGGATGCTGGAAGCGAGACGGGGGCAGCTGACCCGGGACCAACAATGGTTAAGGGAGGTGCGGGAGCGGCTGGAGCGGGCCCAAGCCGGAATGATGCGCAGAGTCGAGGAATTGACTAGAACAACATAGGCATTTTGCCGCTCCCCCGAGCGCGGATCAAAAATGCTGGGAGGCGATTTTCCGGGATCGAAAATCGCCTCCCCGACTTTAGTTGCCACCGGATGGGCTAGGGCCCCGCATCCCCTGCGGATGTCAATGGCCCATCTCGGCCTTCCCATTTTTCCTTTACCTGCCCGTCAACAGGTGGCTGTAAGGAAGCCGGCGGAGCAGCACCGACGCTCCGAAGGAAAGGCCGATCACACAGACGAGCATAAAGACAAATTCTGCCCAGGAAGCCGGTGCGAAGAATCCGGGTGCAAATTGGCTGAGCAGATTGAGCACGAAGGGATGGATCAAATAGAGGCCGAAGGAATGGCGGCCGAACAGGGCGATCCAGGAATCGGGCCACCTTTCCGCCAGACGAAACCACAGCAGGAGAGAAGCGACGGAATAGGTGATCACGGAAACCTGGAAAAAACCCGTCTGCTTCCGGAGAAACGCGTCGATCAGCACCAGCAGGCCCGTCGCAACGAAAAAGAGCAGAACGGCGGCCACGGGAACCCTTCGCAGCCAGTTCCGGACCGACCCGATGCGAAGTCCCAACCATCCCCCCAGACAAAAGTAAAAGAACCAGACGGGGAAGAACCGGATCGTATTTTCCGAGTAGGGTAGCACCCATGGCAGTTGGGTTTTCATTTCCCACCAGGTGGTGCTGACAGCCGCCAAGCTGACCAAAAAGGAGAAGGAGACGACGGTCAATCCCCCAAACCGGCGAAAGGCCCGGATCAAAAGCGGCAGAAGGAGGTAAAATTGCACCATCACCACGATGAAGTACAGGTGGTAATACACTTCTCCCGTAAACAGGGCGAGAAGCGCCTCCTGTACCGATTTCGGACCGGTTTCCGGATGAACCAGTCTCCCATACACCCAGTAAAAGAGGGACCATACCAAATACGGCACGAGGATGTACAGCAATCGCCGACGGTAAAAGCGCCGGGCCGGAAAGGAATCCTCCTCAAAATACCGGTAAAAGAGGAATAGACCGGAGAGCATGAAAAAGACGGGAACGCAGAACCGCCCCAACTGGTTCATCGCAAAAAACACCCCGCCATCCAGA
>JAJYSD010000270.1 GCA_021793745.1 Bacillota bacterium | reverse complement strand
CCGCGAAGAGCAGCTCCGTGTAAAACCGGCAGCGGTCTCCCCGCACGATGGACCGACAAAACTCCACGGGACGCCCCTGGGAATCGTAGGCGATCCGATCCAACAGCAGGGCGGGATACCCCTCGGGGACCCGTAGGTACCTGCTCTCGTAGTCCCGGATCAGCACCGGTTCAAAGGTCTCCTTGGCCCGGGTCACCAAAAGGCCCAGCTTTTGCTCCAAATAGTCGTACAGGGAGCGGTTTTCCAGCTCAGACCGTTCCACCCGGGGAATGCGGCTCCGGGGAAGATGAGAAGTTTCCAACATGATGGGCTCGTCGCCGGCACAGCGCAGGCGCTTCAGGACCCACACATCCTGCGATTCGGTCAGCTGCAGATGCTGGACCACGCTGGGTTTGGCGGGTTGAATCTCCAGGCTGAGGATCACATCCCTGGGCTCCAGTCCGTGGGCCTTGAGCACATTGCTGAAACTGTAAAATCCGGTCAGGGAATGGGAAATCTTCGGCGAGGAAACAAAGGTTCCCCTCCCCTGTTCCCGGCGGAGCAGGCCTTCCTGCACCAGTTCTTCGAGGGCCTTGATCACCGTGTTCCGGCTGACATCATACTGCTGGCGCAGTTCATTTTCCGAAGGAATCCGGTCACCCGGCTTCCAAACGCCCGATTCGATATCTTCCTTCAAGATATCCTTCAATTGGCGGTAGAGGGGAATCACACTCCGGGGGTCCAGGGACTTTCCCATCCAATCACCTCCCGCGATCCCGATGTTGTTGCCCCTAGTATACCACTCCCCGCCGAATGCGCGAAGGCAGGAAAGGGGTTCGCCCTGTGGCGAATCCATAGATGACAGCATGAACCTTTTTCACAGGAGGAGGCAGTCCGATGTACGAGACAATCCGCTTGGAACAAAAGGATGCCGTTGCGACCATCGTGTTCAACCGT
This sequence comes from Bacillota bacterium, assembly GCA_021793745.1. Classification (GTDB taxonomy): domain Bacteria; phylum Bacillota; class Bacilli; order Thermoactinomycetales; family DSM-44946; genus Planifilum. The sequence continues at coordinate 2,452 of JAJYSD010000270.1, read as the reverse complement.
CCCCGGTCCCTCAACGCCTTCAACATGACCATGCACGAGGAAGTCTACGACGCCTTAACCCGGGCGGCCGGCGATGAGGACGTCCGCTGTATCGTGCTGAAGGGGAGCGGCAAGGGATTCAGCGCCGGCGCCGATTTGGGCGCCATCGACCCCTCCGGGGAAGAGCTGGATCTCGGAAAATTCCTGCGCCAAACCTATAACCGCTTACTCACCCGGATGGCGGAGGTGGAAAAGCCGATCGTCGCCTCCCTCCACGGTCCCGTCTATGGAGCCGGCCTGGGCCTGGCCCTCGCCTGCGACTTTCGAATCGCCGCCGCCGGATCCACCTACTGCATGGCCTTTATCAAGATCGGATTGGTTCCGGATGCCGGCACCTCCTTTTTCCTGCCCCGGCTCGTGGGACTGGGACGGGCCATGGAAATGGCCATGCTGGGAGAAACCCTCACCGCGGAAGAGGCCTTCCAGGCCGGACTGATCAACCGGGTGGTGGCCGACGAGTCCCTGGAGGAGGAGACCCGGAAATTCGCCGAGCGCCTGGCACAGGCTCCCACCCGGGCCGTGGCCATCACCAAACGGTTGATGGTGCAGAGCTTCGCCAGGGACCTGCCCTCCGCCCTGGAAGCGGAGGCCCAGGGACAGTCGGCGGCCGGGAAAACCCAGGACTTCCTGGAAGGGGTTTCGGCCTTCTTCCAGAAGCGACCGCCCCGGTTCACCGGAAAATAAAAAATCCTCCCCGCGGCGGAGGAGGTTGCGCCCGAAGCTCCTGCGACGGCAAACCCCATACACCTCCTCGCCTACAGGGCGGTAACCGTACCTATGCGGTGCGGGAAGCCGCCTGATTTTTTGCTTCCCTTCGCTTCGACGCGGGCTTTTCAAGTCTCTGTCCTACAGGATCTGAAAGACCGACCTTTCCGGGATAAAATGGACGGCGAGGCCGGGAAAGCGCTCCCTCAAGATCGCGGCCAAATATTTCATCCCCGGCTGCTCACTCTCTCCATGGCCCAGGGCGATAAGGGCCCGCTTCTTTCCCTGGGCCAGGGCATCCCGCACATATTCCGGCGTTTCCCATTCCGGTCCCTCCCCCGTAATCGCCACGTCGACGCCCTCACCTTCAAATAGCGGGATCGCATTTTGGCCGCCGCCCCGATACCCGACCAAAATCCCGATGCGGGTGCAGGACGCGGAAAGATCCCCCGTCACGCGCAAAAAGGGCAGTTGCAGCTTGCTCTTCAGGTATGGAAGGAGCTGTTTCAAAGGGCGCCTGGGGACTGCCAAGATGGTCGCCGCAGGCAACTCCTTCTCCACATACGCTTCCCAGCCCAACGATCGGATCAGCCCCCGGGCGATGAGGTCGGGCCGGCGGCGGTGGAGGGCGTCATGGCAGCGATAGACGGCGAGGCCGGATGCCTCGATCCACCTTCTCTTCTCCCGAAACACGGAGTCCGGCTCCGGCATATCCGAGGGCCGGTGACTGTAAAAGATCCCTTCATGGCTGATCACCAGATTGGCCCTCAGCGCGATGGCCTGCCGGAGAACGCGATGGGTGGCCAAAAAGGTCGTCACGATCCCCCGGACGGGTGCATCCGGGTCGCCGAACAGGAGCCCGTCCACCGTGGGTTCCGTCTTCGGAACGCTTTCCTCCAACTGATCGATCACGGTTTGAATGGTGATAACCATAGCCCCATCCCCTCAGCCCTTCAGACCGTGGGTCGCAATCCCTTCCACCAGATAGCGCTGGAAGATCAAAAAGACTACAAATACGGGAATGATCGACAAGATCGACATGGCGAACAGATCCCCCCACTGGGTGTTGCCCGTGTTGTCCACAAACATGCTGAGTCCCAGGGACACCGTGTACAGCTCGGGATCCGACAGATAAATGAGCTGTCCGAAAAAGTCATTCCAGGTCCAATAGAAGGAGAAAATGGACATGGTGATGATCGCAGGCCGGGCCAGGGGAAAGATGATCAGGCGAAACAACTGAAATTTGCTGCAACCGTCCATGTAAGCGGCTTCGTCCAACTCCCTGGGGATGCCCCGGACAAATTGAACCATCAAGTAGATAAAAAAGGGCACGGTTCCGAGAAAACTGGGCAGTGTGAGCGGAAGGTAGGTGTTCACCCACCCGATTTTATGAAACATGATGTATTGCGGAATCATGACGACCTGGGCCGGCAGCATCATGGTGGACAGCATAAACCCGATCAAAAAGCGCCGCGGCGTAAACCGGAGCCGCGCAAAGGCAAAGCCGGTCAATGTGGAGCTGAAAATGGTCCCGACGACGACCACCACCGAAATGATTAGCGAATTCCACATCAACTGACCAAAGTTCATCCCCAACTCGCCGTTAAACCCGGCCAGATAATGGTCCAAGGTCCAGGTCTCCGGCCACAATCGAGAGGTGGAAAAGATTTGATCATCCGGCTTAAAGGAGGAGAAGAACATCAGATCG
>JAJYSD010000269.1 GCA_021793745.1 Bacillota bacterium | reverse complement strand
CAATCGGTTCAAGAGGGTGGAGGAGAGGGTGAAAAGCAAGAGCGTCAGCAGAAGAGCCGTCAGAATCTCTCCGGTATAAATGGTCGGTTTTCCTTTCAGCACTTCCTGGAGCAATGCAGACCCTTGGATGAGGGGTCCCCACTGCATCAGGAGTTCGGCCAGGGGGGTGAGGATGAACCGGCCGAAACTGTAAAGAAGTGCCAAGCTTCCGAGAACGATGATCGGCCATGCCCACTTTCCCACATAGGATCGGATCCAGTGGAAAGCGGTCCAGACCGTCATGACAAAGACGCCGATGACGAGGGATGTCCCAAAGGTTTTTGTGAGGACCAAGGCGATATCCGCACATAGAGAAAGTGGGTTTAAGGCGGTTGTCCCGAACAAGTCAAAATGGTTGAAAATCATCCATGACGGATACAACCCGCTCACCACAAGGGAGAGGAAAAAGAGCGGAATGCCGACAAGGAGCTTGGAAAGCAGCAGTTGCCAGGTCGGCCGTGGCGTGTGCAACCACTGGTGCATTTTATCCCCTTCCGACCGCAAGCTGACATAAAAATACATCGGAAAGAATGCAATGAGGTAGAGTCCAGCCTTTATCAAAGTAATGAAGATACGGAGTGTCCAATTGTCAATCATCAGAGCGGCCCACAAATCGATCGCGGTGAGGACCACGAGTCCTCCAAGAAACAAAGGCAGGGTCAGTCGGAAATCTTTAACCAACATACCGCGCCAAGCCTTCATGCAGGTGCCTCCTCGTCCTGTCAGCGGAAGATGTCTTAGTGTATTAGTGTACTAATTTAATAATACACTAGTACACCGAAGGCGTCAACGCAACGAATGGGCTCGATGGAAAAGGAGGACGTTGTCACAGGATGCGGAACAGACTATGATTTACAGGGGTAATTCATCTGCGGGCGATAAGGGAGGGAAAATCATGGATCGATTGTTCGGGTTGAAGGAACGGGGAACAACGGTGCGGACCGAGATCCTCGCCGGCATGACCACCTTTGTGACGATGGTATACATTGTGGTGGTCAACCCGTCGATCCTGGAACAGGCGGGAATGGATATCGGCGCGGTGTTTGTGGCGACGGTGTTTGCGTCGGTGATCGGTACGCTGATCATGGGATTGTTCGCCAATTATCCGATCGCCATCGCCCCCGGGATGGGATTGAATGCTTATTTTGCCTTCAGTGTGGTGGGTCAGAAGGGCGTTTCCTGGGAGACGGCGATGGGAGCCGTGCTGGTGGCCGGCGTCATTTTTCTCCTGCTCAGCGTGACCCCCTTCCGGGAAGGACTGATCCGGGCGATTCCCGATGGCCTGAAGCACGGGATCACGGCGGGCATCGGGCTGTTCATCGCCTTCATCGGATTGAAGTCGGCGGGACTGATCGTGGACGATGAAGTGAATCTGGTGGGCCTCGGCGACATGCGCGACCCGATGACCCTGCTCAGCCTGGCGGGTTTGCTGGTCACCCTGGTGTTGATGGCCCTCGGCGTACGTGGAGCCCTGTTTTTCGGGATGGTGATTACGGCCTTTTTCGGCTGGATATTCGGTCTGTTCCAACTGCCGGAGCAGTGGGTGACAATGCCGCCCAGCCTGACTCCCACCCTGGGCAAGGCGGTATTGGCGGTACCCGACGTCTTTGCCCAGGGGCTGTACGCCGTCATCTTCGCCTTTTTGCTGGTAACCCTTTTTGATACGGCGGGGACGATGATCGGGGTGGCGGAGCAGGCCAAGTTGATGAAAAACGGCACCTTTCCCCGGCTGCGGTCGGCGCTGTTGGCGGATGCCGTCGGGATGACCGCCGGGGCAGCCATGGGCACCAGCCCCACCAGCGCTTACGTGGAATCCTCCGCCGGGGTGGCCGCCGGGGGGAGAACGGGGCTGACAGCGGTGGTGGTGAGCATCCTGCTGCTTCTCACCCTCTTCTTCGCGCCGGTGGTGCAGGCGATTGCCGCGTTGCCGGCCATCACCGCTCCGACGCTGATCATTGTGGGGTGCTTCATGCTGGGGGGACTGAAGAACGTCGCCTGGGAAGACTTTGATGAAGCATTTCCGGCCTTTATCACGCTGTTGAGCATGCCCCTCACCTTCAGCATCGCCACGGGGATCGCCTTCGGTTTTATCACCTATCCCCTGCTGAAGTTGGTCCGCGGTCGCTATCGGGAGATCCACCCGCTGATGATCCTGTTTATGATCCTCTTCCTTCTGCAAATGGTGTTCCTGCCGGAATAAACAGCAAAAACCGTTGAGGGAAAAGCGCCAAAACCGTAGGAGACTGTGGGCCGTTATTCCGCAAATAGGGTCGCCGTGACAGCGGGATAACGGCCCCTATGTTAGTGTTTCAGAGGGAGGATAGGAACCGATACTGAGGTACGGGAGGATCCCTGTCGCAGGAAACGGGTTATCCCTTGCCTTCGATGGTCTTCCGCGCCATGGGTGGATAGGGATTTGTCCGGCTTTTCCCTTGAAGGGAAACGTTTCCTCCGGATGGGAGGAAGGATTTGGTGTCCGCCAATCCAGCGGAAATTCCGCTACCGCCCCCTTTGACGGGGCGGGAACGACGGTGAAGGGGATTGCCGGAAAAGGTCGAAAAGGATATATTCGGTACATGTACAAAATTCAAACGTGCTCGGGACAGGAGATGGAGAGGCATGGTTCATCAGTGGTCACAGATCCGTTTCCGAATCCTGCTGGTCATCATTGCTCTCACCGGGATGACCCAGGGTCTGTTGATTCCGCTGTTGACGACCCTTCTGGAGCAGAAGGGAGTCAGTTCCAGCATCAACGGACTCAACGCAGCGGCCTTGTATCTGGGGATGCTGTTGATGGTGCCCGTCGTGGGACCGATCCTCCGGCGGGCCGGATACCGCAGAGTGATCTTGACCGGTTTGTTGATCATCGCCTGCTGTGCCGTGTTGTTTCCGTTCTTTGATGGTCCCCCGGTGTGGAGCGGGCTGCTGCTATTGGTGGGAGCAGGGGATTGTCTGCTCCACTTCGCCACGCAGTTGTGGGTGACCTCCGCCAGCCCGCCTGAGACGCGTGGACGGCATATTACCCAGTACGGCTTTGCTTTCGGAGCGGGTTTCGGTCTGGGGCCGCTGGGGATCAATCTGCTCAACTGGGGATTGTGGGCTCCCTTTTCCGTCATGGGGGCGAGCCTCCTGTCGGCGGTCCTATTGACCGCGCGGCTGGATCTGGGAGCACCGCCGGCGGATGAGGGGAAGGCGGGGGCGCGCACCGGGGGGAAATGGGCGGACATTTATCGGTGGGCCTTCGTCGCCCTGTGTCCGGCTTTTTTATATGGGTTCCTCGATGCGTCGCTGGCGGCCAGCTTTCCCGTATACGGACACCGGGAGGGGCTGAGCACGGGATGGATTTCCGTCCTGTTG
>JAJYSD010000268.1 GCA_021793745.1 Bacillota bacterium | reverse complement strand
AAGAATTGGCCGATCGCATCTGGCAGACCCATACCGTCCTGGGTTCGGTCCTGTCGCCGATGGACGCCTGGCTGTTGCTCCGGGGGCTGCGCACGCTGCCGGTTCGGGTGGAACGGATTAATGCCAACGCCCTCGCCCTGGCCCGTTTTTTGGAGGAGCAGCCGCAGATCGAGCGCGTGCACTATCCCGGGCTGCCCAGCCACCCCCAGCATGAACTGGCGAAACGTCAGATGCGCGGTTTCGGGGGCATGATGGCCCTGGAAATCAAGGGCGGGTATGAGGAGACGGCGCGCTTCGTTTCCGCCCTGAGCCTCCCAATGAATGCCGTCAGCCTGGGCGGGGTGGAATCCCTGGTGGTCCATACGGCGGCCATGTGGGGCGGAGTGATGAGTGAGGAGCAGATGAAAACCGCCGGCATTCAGCCCAATTATGTCCGCCTCTCGGTGGGACTGGAGCACATCGAGGATCTGAAGGCGGATATGAAGCGGGCATTGGAGGTGTTGTGATCGTTTCCGCGGGTCTTTCCCTCGGCTCGCCGGAGGGATGGCGTTATTCGGGAAATCCGATGCGCGAACACGGAGTGAATGGGGGTGAATCAAAGGGGAGGAACCGATTTTCGCCGGAACCGAATCGAAATCCGGCGGCGGAAATCGGTTCCTGCCTTCGTCCCCATTTTTTCCAGCCGACTCAAGCCCTGTTTACGGGGCTTTTTTGTTGGTTTCGCGAAAGTGATGATCCGGATGCCGGACGGGGTGTGGAGGGTTGAGCGTCCTTTTCCCAAGCAGAGGAAAATCAAGCTGAAAAAGCATCCTCCAACTGTGCCGCTGCCGGTTTTAAAAGAACTCGCTTTAAAAAATGATTAAGAAAATTTATAAAAGACTGTTGACTTTCCTATATGAAATCATATACGATTTAAATATGAAAGGAATAATCAGTAAACAGAAGATGGCCTATGAGCTGATCCGCGAGCGCATTCTCGACGGCACTTATTCGCCCGGCACGCGGATTGTCCTGGATGCGGTGGCCAAGGAGATCGGCACGAGTTCCATTCCCGTCCGGGAAGCGATTCGTCGCCTGGAGGCGGACGGACTGATCGAATACCAAGCCTTCACCGGCGCGCGGGTTGCGCCGATGGATGAAACCGCTTATGTCCAGAGTCTGAATGTTTTGGCGGTGCTGGAGGGGTATGCGACGGTCCTGAGCGCTTCCCGGCTGACGGAAGCGGATTTCCGGCGGCTGCGGGAGATCAACGAAGCGATGGAGGAGGCGTTGGAAGACTTCGATTTTGTCCGGTTCGGTAACCTGAACCGGGATTTTCACCAAATGATTTTGGAAAAGTGCGGAAATGACGTCCTGAAGGAACAGATCCGTCAAATCTGGGGGAAGCTGGATGCCGTGCGCCAGCGGGGGGTGTGGCATATCCCCTCCCGGGCGAAGGAATCCATCGCCGAACACGCGCATCTCCTGGAGCTGATGGAGAGAAAAGCCCCTGCCGAGGAGATCGAGCGGGCGGCGCGACAGCACAAATGGAACACGGCGACGGCGTTTCTGCATCGCCGGGAGCGATCCGTCTAGGGGGAGGAGGTTTTTTTATGGTGCAAAACGTGGATCGGTTGCGCGGCTCGGTCTGTCCCGTCGTCACGCCCTTCAACGAACGGGATGAAGTGGACGAGGGAAAGTTGAGGGAATTGATCGATTGGCAGTTGGATAACGGAACCCATGGAATCTCGGTGACCGGAACCACCGGGGAACCCAGCTCCCTCACCCTCGAGGAAAGGGAGCGGGTGATGGCCATCGCCGTGGAACACGTGGCCGGACGGGTACCCGTCATCCTGGGTACGGGTTCCACCAACCACAAGGAAACGCTGCACTTGACCCGGAGGGCGGAGGAACTGGGGGCTGATGCGGCCTTGGTGATCGTTCCCTACTATAACAAGCCCTCCCAGGAGGGGCTTTACCAGCACTTTCGCCGCGTGGCGGAGTCCGTGGAGATTCCCATCATCGTCTACAACATTCCGGGCAGGACCGCCGTCAACCTGGAACCGGAAACCCTGGCCCGGCTTCGGGAAGCGTGTCCCAACGTGGTGGGAGTGAAGGAGTCCAACAAGAACTTTGAACAGGTCAGCCACGTCCTGAGATTGTGCGGCCGCGACTTTTTGGTCTATTCCGGGATCGAGACCCTCTGCTACCCGATCCTGGCCGTCGGCGGAGCCGGGTTTATCAGCGCCACCTGCAACGTTTTGCCGCGGGAAATGTCCAAATTATACGAATTGGTCCAAAGCGGGCGCTGGCAGGAAGCGATCGATCTGCATTACCGGCTGCTCCCCTTAAACGACGCCCTGTTCTGGGAGACCAATCCGGGGCCCCTGAAGACCGCGCTGGGGATGATGGGGAAAATCCACCCCGCCCTTCGCCTGCCGCTGGTGCCCCCGAACGAGGAGATGCAGGCCAAGTTGCGGGAGATCCTGCGGATGTATCAGCTTGTGGAGTAGGAGGCGATGAAGTGAAACAGGCGCGATATCTGTATCGGGGCCGGATTTGGCACGGGCGGTTGGAGGACGGGGAGCTGGTGGATCAGAGCGGGCGGCGGCTGACCCTAGATGAGGTGGAGGTCTGGCTGCCGCCGGTGATTCCCAACAAAATGATCGGCGTCGCCCTCAACTACGCGGATCACGCGGAGGAGTTGGGGCTTGCCATGCCCGAGGAGCCGGTGCTGTTCATCAAGCCCAACAGCTCCCTGGTCGGTCACCGTTCGCCGGTGGAATATCCCCGGGGCATCCGCCACATGCACTACGAGGCGGAATTGGTGGCCGTGATCGGCCGTCCGGGACGCAATATCCGCCGGGAGGAGGCCCTGGATTACGTCCGGGGGTATACCATCGCCAACGATGTGACGGTCCGCGATTTTGTGGGCAACATGTACCGTCCCCCGATCCGGGCCAAGGGGCAGGATACCTTCGGACCGATCGGGCCGTTCCTGGTGGACAAGGAGGATGTGCCCGATCCGGGGCAGCTGGCGATCCGAACCTATGTCAACGGGCATTTGCGGCAGGAGGGACACACGTCGGACATGATCTTTTCCGTGGAGGATCTGATCGCCTTCATCAGTTCCTTCATGACCCTGGAGCCGGGGGATATGATCTGGACCGGAACCCCGAAGGGGATCTCCCCGGTGGAGCCGGGGGACGTGATGCGCGTGGAGATCGAAGGGATCGGAGCCCTGGAAAACCCGGTGGTCCTTTCTCCTCACCTTCCGCAGGATGTCCCGACAGACAAACAGGAGGTGTGACCGCGATGAAACCTTCCTCGCCTGTCTCGGTGGAATCGGTGAAGCAGTATATCGGCGGTCAGCGGGTCGCCGCTTCCGGCGGCGAAACCTTTCTGTGGGAGTATATAAC
>JAJYSD010000267.1 GCA_021793745.1 Bacillota bacterium | reverse complement strand
CCCCCGCCTTGGCCGTCGCCGACATCGGGATGGCCATCGGCACCGGCACGGACGTGGCCATCGAAACCGCCGATGTCACCCTGATGCGCGGAGACCTGCGGGCCATCCCCGCGGCGATCCGCCTGAGCCGCCTGACGATGCGCAACATCAAGCAAAACCTCTTCTGGGCCTTCTTCTACAACGCCGTCGGCATCCCCGTCGCCGCGGCCGGTTATCTGGCGCCCTGGCTGGCCGCCGCCGCCATGGCCTTCAGCTCCGTGTCGGTGGTCAGCAATTCCCTGCGACTGAAGCGCGTCAAAATCTGAAAGGACAACGGGAGGATGATCGAGATGGCAACGGTAACCCTCAAAGTGGAAGGCATGAGCTGCAACCATTGCAAAGAGGCGGTGGAAGGAGCGCTGAAGAAACTGCCCGGCGTGAAAAGCGCCGTGGTGGATCTGGGGGCGAAGACGGCCACCGTCACCTATGAGGAGGAAACGGTGAGCGTGGATCAAATGAAGGAAGCTGTGGAGGAACAGGGATACGACGTAGTTTGAAAAAGGGCGGCATACAGCTCAAAAACAAATTAAATGCCATCCCAAAGGGATGGCCAGGCAGCAAAGGCAACCGACGCGTCGGACTTGACCGCCCGGCGCGTCGCGGCTGCCAAGGCCGCGACCCCGCGGGCGAAGCCGACAAAAAGACCAGGGAGCATCCCTCCCTGGTCGATCTTTTATCCAAGGAAAACGAATCACTCCGGTTTTGCTTTTTTGTCAGGCTTCACTTTCGGCTGAAACCCGCCCATAGCACCGTTGTCACCATGCCCGCCTCAGCGTGGTGCAACTCGTGGCAGTGGAACACCCAATGGCCGCGGTTGTCGGCGCGGAATGCGACCACATACTCTTCCCCGGGTTTGATGTTCAGCGTATCCTTGATCACCGCTGCTCCGGTCAGCGCTTTGCCGTTTTTACTGAGCACTTGGAAGAGGTGACCGTGCAGGTGCATCGGGTGTTCGTCCATGTGGGACCGATTGATGAGGCGCACCTTCACCAAGTCTCCTTCCTTGATGCGAATGGGCGCCATGTCGGGGAACGTCTTCCCGTTGATCGTGAAGATCATCCCCGTTTTGCCCATGTCCGTGCCCAGTTTTTTCTTCACCCCGCATGGTTAATGCGCATTGTGACCATGCCCGGTTCGGGGGGAGATCTCCAACATTTGATCGATCGTTCCCTGGGTCGAAAAGGGAATGGATTTTTCCGATCCGATCAGAAATGCGTGATTAAAGGGTCCCACTGTCGGATCCTCTTCAAAGGTGGGCTGCACGCTCATCAGGTATTCATGCAGCACCGGGCTCAACCGGGAGCTTTCCATCAGCAACAGCGGGGCATGCTTTCCGAGATGGGAAAAGGGCGCACCGGCGATCGCGGAATCGACATTGGACAGGCGGCTGAAAACGAACCCGTGACCCGGCTCTGTAATTCCCCAACCGAAATGGGTTTTCGGATCTTTGTACTTGGCAAAGGCGATGGCGTTTTCTTCAGGGGTTTTTCCGCTGATCCGGACAACTTTTCCGTATTTCTCCAGTTCCCGCTCGACGGTGCCGGACACTGCCGTTTCCGGCCCGAGCAAGTAGATATTTGCTTTTCCTTTCCGCTTTTTCAACGCTTCCACGGTTGCTTCGGGAACGCCGTTCCGCGTGACGTACAGCAGCGGTTCAGGCATATGGGCGATCCAGTTGGCCGCAGGCAAGGTGTATTCCGGCGCATCCACCGCCCCGACAACCACGCCCTGCGGAAGCTCACCGCTGACATCGGCATAATAGGCGTCCAATTTCCCGGCCATCTCCGCCGGGTCCTTTCCGCTTACCGCATCCACTTTCCAGCCTTCCCTTTCCAACTGGCTCCGGACACGGTCCGAAAAATCCCCCACCAGAATCACTTGAACTCCGTTGTTCGCCTTACTCCCCAGCGGATTGAGCCTTTTGATCTCCTTCAGCGTCTCGTCGGGAATCCGCTCCTTTTCCGCATAAAGCAAAGGACCGTTGTTGGGATGGTGTATGAGCGTGACCGCCGCCATATTGATTCGCCAATTTCCTTTGATCCCCAGAAGAACGGTGCCCGGGCGGTTTTCAATGCTTGTGGCCGGCCAAATGATTTGAGCCGTTTCAATGGCGGCTTTCACCGGATCATCCTGGCCCACCCGTGTGACATTTTTGGTTTGCAGGGTCAATCGATTTTGTCCGGCCCCCGGATTGTCGGCCCCGGAATGACCTTCATGATTCCCAGCCCCACTGCCCTGGGAACAGCCGGCAGCGAACAAAAAAACGGCAACCAACAGCGATAGCGAGGCGACGATTTTTTTTGAGAACCTTTTAACTTTCCTTTTCAATGACCATTCCTCCCAGTCGTTTATTTTCATGACCATTGGCAGAACGACGTGCCAGCGATTGAACCTTTGTCCATAAATGAGGCTGGGTGAAAGGCGTCACTCCTGATTCGTGTTTGGCTTCGCCCATACCAGGTGAACCGTACCCGCCCAGTAGTGTTCGGCCCTTTCGACGAGGATGCCCGAAGCCCGGATGATATCCATGATATCCCGGTTCTGATGGCATCCCACCCACCGGTACGCCAAGGGATCCAATGCCTTCTGCAGCCAGGCCAGCGGGAAGACAAAACTTATCCCGTGTTCCATCAACAGGATGCGGCCATCCCGTTTGCACCATCGGTTGAACAGGCTCAACACACGGACGGGATCTTCGTAGCCGCACAGGGACAAGGTGGAGACCACCGTGTCGAAGGATTCGGGTGGAAAGGTGAGACTCTCGACGTCGGCGAGGATGAAATTCGCCTTCAGCCGGTATTCCGCCGCGGCCTCTTTTGCCTTCCTCAGCATTTCGGGGCTGAAGTCCACGGCGGTAATTTCCACTTCTTGGCCGTAGAAAGGAAAATTGGCTCCGGCACCCACCGCCACCTCGAGCACCTTTCCTTTGGCCGCGCGAATCAGCTTGCGCCGCCATTCCCCCTGCGCCTGTTTTTTCCGCCTTTTATCGTACCAACGGGCCTGTTTATCGAATTTCCGGATCAAATCCTGTCGGTTCACCTTTGTTCTCCCCTTCCCGACCGGCCTCGCATTCCCGGCCGATTCATCGCCGATTGCGCTGACTGCATTCTTAAAGAGGTTGCGGTTCGATCACAACCGACTCCCCCTCCCATCCCCTTCCTTCCCGGGGGAAACCTTTTCTTCCCGTACCTGAACCCCGCAGCGGGGACAAAAACTCCACCGGGCATCCAGTGAAGTGCCGCACCGGGGACAGACGCCTCCCCCTCGCCGCCGTCGGAAATCTTGCCACAAAATCCCGATGATCACCAAAGGAAGAATCGCGAGCAAGCCCCCCCATAATAACCGGACAACGGAATGCATCCCGC
>JAJYSD010000266.1 GCA_021793745.1 Bacillota bacterium | reverse complement strand
CCAATTGATTGCCATCGGAGGGGCCATTGGAGTCGGCCTTTTTCTGGGTTCGGCCCAGGCGATCCAATTGGCGGGGCCCGCACTCCTGCTCGCCTATGTCATCGGCGGGATGATCATGTTTTTTTTGATGAGGGCGTTGGGCGAACTGGCGCTGTATCAACCCGTCGCGGGATCGTTCAGCACCTATGCCAGTGAGTTTATCGCTCCCTGGGTCGGCTTTGTGACCGGATGGAATTATTGGATCGTTTGGGTGGTCACGGGAATGGCGGAAATCACTGCTGTGGGCGTGTATTTCCGCTACTGGTTCCCGGAGGTGCCCCAATGGATTCCCGCTTTGTTGGCCCTTTTGGGCGTCTACATCATCAATCTCATCGCCGTGAGGCTGTTTGGCGAGTTCGAGTTCTGGTTTGCCATGATCAAAGTGGTGACCATCGTTGCGCTGATTGTCATCGGATTGGTCATCCTGTTTACCGGATGGGGAAATGGAGGTAAAATCGTCGGTTTTTCCAACCTGTGGGTGAACGGGGGATTGATGCCCAACGGGATTTTGGGGATCTTGTTATCGCTGCAAATGGTGATGTTCAGTTTTTTGGGGATGGAACTGATCGGGGTGACCGCCGGTGAAGCGAAGGATCCCGCAATCACGCTGCCCAAAGCGATCAACGCCACGATTTGGCGAATACTCATTTTCTACATCGGTGCGTTGGCGGTGATCCTGTCCCTGTATCCGTGGAACACCATGGACGGAAACACCAGTCCCTTCGTGTTGACCTTCGCCAAAGTGGGGATCCCGGCGGCTGCGGGGATTATCAACTTTGTGGTGTTGACGGCCGCCTTGTCCTCCTGTAACAGCGGCGTTTTCAGTACCGGACGGATGCTTTACACCCTGGCGGGAAAAGGCCATGCGCCCCAAGCCCTCTCCCGCTTAAGTTCCCGCAAAGTGCCCGCCCGGGGGATCACCTTATCCGCCCTGGTGATGCTGATCGGAGTGTTGCTCAACTACGTGATTCCCGAAAAAGCGTTTATCTACATTACAAGCGTGGCCACTTTTGGCGCTTTGTGGACCTGGAGCATCATCGTCTATGCCCACTTGAAATTTCGGCAAAAAATGGGTGTCCAGGTCGAATTCAAGATGCCCGGATATCCCTATACGAACTGGGTTACCCTCCTTTTTCTGGCGATGGTTGCCGTTCTCTTGGGCTTCAACAGTGAGACGCAGATCGCGTTGATCGTCGGGCCGATCTGGATTCTCATCCTGATTGTCAGCTATCAGTTTGTGAAGCGGTAGTACGGAATCCATACGTCCGGCGGCGATGACAGCCCCCGGGGGAAAAGGACAAAATAGCATCGACCTGGGAGGGGTTCGGATATCGACGGAGAAGTATAGGAAGACAAGGGATGAGGTTGCCAAACCCGCAGTCAAGGGGATTGAAAAGCAGCTAGAGACCGAATTTTTTTCCCGGTGTCACGAAAGGAGCGCTTCAACCCGGGGGCAGATATCGATGGGAGAAAGCGGTCCATAAAGGGGTATCAGGGAAGGGTTTGAGCTTTCCCTTCCGGAAGACAGTCCCCGTAAAAACCGGGACAAGGCCGATGGGAACGGAGGAATCCAATTGCAACAATTAACGCTTTTCGATGAGAAAGAATCCATCGAAATGGGGATCCGTCACGCGGACTACATTTTGATGAGCTTAAAACCGCAATTTTATCGACTGATACTGGCAGGGAAGAAAAAACACGAATTCAGAAAACGATTTCCGGATAAACCCATCAACGCCTTCATCTACGTGACGCAGCCGGTCGGTGCAGTGAAAGCCTTGCTGGAGCTGGACAGCCCCATTAAAGAGCCGGAAGGGCTGATTGGCCATGAAGGCATCGGTGTTCGGGAATTTATCCATGGACAGAAGCCGGGGAGAGTCGCCCTCCCCATCCGATCGGTACGCCCGTTAAAAAAGGCGGTGGATCTGGAGGTCTTGAAAACAAAGTTTCATACGCATGCACCTCAATCTTATATCTATTTACATAACAACCCCGGCTTATTAAAGCATCTTTTATCGCTGATTTAAGGGAGGCGCAAACTGTGCTGATCAGGCATGATGGAGTCGTTCACCATCCGCTTGGAGCCGGTTCTTATGTATACAAAACCCACTTGATCCAATATATGTTGAGCCGCATTAAAAAGAAGGAGATTATCATCAGTATCGGGGCACAACCCAACTCCTCACCCCATATCGGAACGATCATCGTGTTCTGTTTGGCCTTTGCATTGGGAAGAACACTGAGCAACCGCAATCCGGATCTAAAAATCTCCGTTCTTTTCGAGGCGGTAGACACCGCTCCGCAGGAAATATTCAAAATAAACGGAATTACCTATCAAAAGAGCCTGAGAAACCAGGGAAAGGCCGAGAAATACCTGATCCAGTTTTCCGAATTGCTTTCAAATCTGAGTCGGTTTTCGGGAATTGGCTTTCGAATTCGGAGACAAGAAGCGTTCAACCGTCAACCGACTGTCTTAAAGATCATCGACCACATCATCCGACATAAGGATTGGGTCGCCTCCATATTGGATCCTGAATTGGGGTTGTTGAGGGTAAGGATTGCCTGCCCTCGCTGTGGATTGACCGACAAAAAAGGAATCCAAAATGTGGTCAGCGATTCGTCAATAAAGTCATACTGCCCTGTCCACGGATGGTTCGAAGTGAAAATCCGAGAGACGGGCAAATTGGAATTTAACACGCCGCTGCGCAATCTCGTCCGTTCTTTGGTTTATCTAGAGGATAATCGAAGGCCGGATGTGCCCCATGAGTGGATAAGGGTTACGGGGAGCGATTATGCGGGATTTTACCAAGAGCAGTTATTGTATCGATGTGTATCATTCCTCGGTTATGACGTGTATGACATGCCGATGATCGTTTACGCACCTCTTGTACTGGACTGGTCGGGGGCCAAATTGTCCAAGTCGATCTATGTAAAAGGGAATGCGTACAGTGATCTGCCCTCCTATTTACTCGGCTATGACTCCCTTGTCAGGGAGAAGGGTGTTGAAGGGTTGGAAAAATTGTACCGGGAGGTACTCTGTTGGGTGGAGGAGCCGTACAAGCTGTTTCGACATTATACGGTTTACTATTTTATGAAGATCTTTGAACAGACCGGCCACCAGGGACAAGTGATCCCGAAATAATGTGAATTCGTTGGCGGCATTGTTTACCAGCGGTAGTCGGGAAGTGCTCAAGCCGGTGGACGACGCCACAGACTTTTCCTCAGGGTTTGCCCCTGCCTCGGGGAAGCCCGGCAGGCTTCCCCTTGAATTTTTTTCAATTAGGAGGAACGCAGTCCGGAAAGCGGGAAGTCGAGATGAAAAATGTCGAAAAAAGGAGGTAATCGAAATGCAGCGGAGAAATACACAAGGGTAGAGGCTCCGTCCCAAATAAGGA
>JAJYSD010000265.1 GCA_021793745.1 Bacillota bacterium | reverse complement strand
CGCCAAGCCCCCTCCACCCTCCGCCGCTTCCCTTCTCCGGCCCTTTTGCCGGTTTCGTCTCGGGGATCAGCCACAACACGGCCGCACAGAACAGGAACAGCGATCCGGCCGCCAAACCGAACACCAGGGCCGGGTTCGCCCTGAACAGGAACAAGCCCAGCATCGGCCCCGCCGCGGCCCCCACGTTGAAGGCCATGTGCAGCAGGGCATACACCTCCGCCCGCCGGTTATCCGGGACCAGATCGGCGATCTGCGCGTTGGCCGCCGGGTGGAAGAGGGATTGGCCGATTCCGCCCAGCGCGGTCAACCCGGCAAAGGCGTAAACGGAATCCGCCCACACAAATCCGGCCATACTGATGCCCTGGATGGCGAGGGACGCCGCCATCACCGGCTTTCGTCCCGCCCGGTCCGCCCACTCCCCGGCAAACAATCCGGCGATCATCGACGCCAGGGGTTGAAGGGAGACCACCAGCGCGGCCAGAAAAAGGTGACCGTCCAACTTGGAAAAGAGATAAAACATCAAAAAGGGGCGAATCATGAAACTGGTGATCTGCGTCAACGCCGTCCCAAACACCCGAATCCAGATGGTTCGGTCGTACCGGTTTAACCACGCCCGCAACGGAATCCCTTCCTTCAAAAAAGAATAATTCCCGGGACGTCACGCCCCAGGAAACAAAACATTTTCTTGGATTTTGCCAGGTGAATAGTGCTATTTTACCGGGTAATCCTTCAATTGTAAATACTCATAAGCGACGAAACCCCTTCCAGCGGCTCGGGCACCGGACGGGGTTCATCCGGCAAAAGGGCGATATACTCGAGGTTGTGCCCGTCCGGGGCCTTGACATAAACCGATGCAGCGGGCATCCAGGCGCGGAGGAACTGCAAAAGCAGCTGATCGCGGATGGCGCCGTATTATAGCCGTGCCATTGAAAAAGCACATCCACACCGCGGTGGATGTGCTCTTTCTTTACGAAAAAGGGCAGGATGCCCCTTGCCGGAACGCGAATCCGCCCATCAAAATACTCCCCGAAGCCAAAGGCCTCGGGGAGTTATGCGGAAGGCCGGGAGGGATCCGCTCAGTGAACCCCCTCCGCCTGTTCCGCCTTGTCGTCGAAGTCGACGGCCATCTCCAGCACCTCGGCCACATCCATGGTCTTCACCTGGTCTTCCACTTCCTTCGCCTTGGTGCCGTCGCTCAGCATGGTGAGACAGTAGGGACAGGCGCTGCCGATCAGGCTGGGACGGACGGCGAGGGCCTGCTCCGTCCGGGCCGTGTTGATCCGGACACCCTCCCTTTCCTCCATCCACATCATGCCGCCGCCGGCACCGCAACACATGGCGTTTTCCCGGGTCCGCTCCATCTCCACCAGCTCGACGCCGGGGATCGACTCCAGGATGAACCGGGGCGCGTCGTATTCGTCGTTGTAGCGGCCCAGGTAACAGGAATCGTGGAAGGTGATCCGCTCCTTCACTTCCTTGGTCGGACGGATCCGCCCCTCCCGGATCAACTGGGCCAAAATCTGGGTATGGTGGTAAACCTCCGCCTCGAAGCCCAGGTCGGGGTATTCGTTCTTAAACACGTTGTAGGCATGGGGGTCCAGGGTGATGATTTTCTTCACATTGTACTTTTCAAACTGCTGGATATTGTCCATCGCCAACTGCTGGAACAGGAACTCGTTCCCCATGCGCCGGGCCGTATCCCCGGAGTTTTTCTCCTTTTTCCCGAGGGTGGCGAACTTGACCCCCGCGTGGTGCAGGAGGCGCACCAGGGCGCGGGTGATCTTCTGGCTCCGATTGTCGTAGGAGCCCATCGAACCGACCCAGAGCAGGTATTCGAAATCCTTCTGTTCCTTCACCGTCGGGACGGGAATATCCAGATCCTCCGTCCAGTTGTAGCGGTCCTTCTTGCTGATTCCCCAGGGATTGCCCTGGCGCTCGATGTTTTGAAAGGTCCGGGCCGCCTCGGCGGGCATCTCCCCTTCGGTCAGCACCAGGTAGCGCCGCATATCGATGATCTTTTCCACGTGCTCGTTCATCACCGGGCAGGCGTCTTCACAGTTCCGGCAGGTGGTGCAGGCCCACAGTTCCGTTTCGGTGATCACATCGCCGACCAGCCGGATCGGATATTCGTAGGAGCCGTCCTCCGCCCGGGTCACCTCCGTTCCCAGGGCGGCTTGGTTGGCTTCACTGAAGGCGAAGGCCGGCATCCAGGGCGAACGGGAGGTGATGGCCGCCCCTTTGGCGGTCAGGTGATCCCGCATCTTGACAATCAGGTCCATCGGCGACAGCATCTTCCCGGTCCCGGCGGCGGGGCACACATTGGTGCAGCGGCCGCACTCGACGCAGGCATACAGGTCGATCAGCTGCTTCTGGTTAAAATCTTCAATCTTGCCCGCCCCGTAAGAGGTGGCCGACTCATCCTCAAAGTCGATGAGGGAGGGCTTGGCCGGAGGACCCTGCCGCTTCAAGAAGGTGTTGATGGGCGCCACGATGAGGTGAAAATGCTTCGACTGGGGCACATACACCAGGAAGGAAAACAGGATCAGGGCATGGGCCCACCAGAACACGTAGAACAATACCGCCGCCGCCCCCTCGGACAGCCAGGGAGCAAAGGGCGCTGCGATCAGGGAAGAGATCGGCGTCGCCCAAGAAGCGGTTTGTCCCAGCCACAGCTGTTCAAAGGCCGTGGACAACAGAATGGAAAGCATCAGGGAGGTGAGGAACCAAACCACCAACCCCGCCTTCCATCCCCGCTTCAGCCGCGGAAGTTTCTCAACAAACCGCCGATAATAGGCGTACAGGGCCGACAACAGCACGGCGAAGACGGTAATTTCCTGAATAAGGGTGAACACCGGATAAGCCGGCAGGGGCAGGTGATGGCCCGGAGCCAATCCTTTGATAAACAGGTCGATCGCTCCGAACTGGATGATGATAAAGCCGTAAAACATCACCACGTGCATGATCCCGCTCTTCTTGTCCTTGAGCAATTTGCGCTGGCCGAAGACGTTGACCCACACCTCATTCAACCGGCTCTGCAAATCCTTCTTCAAATTGGCCGGCTTCCCGAGGCGGATGAAGGTGTACCGGCTGTACACCACGTGAGCAAAGAGGTAAATGGCATATCCCGCGATCACGAGAAGTGCGATGAGGTTGATCACTTCCAAAATGGACACGGGCCTCACTCCTTTCACCCTGTTCTGCGGGACTGCACGGAACGGTTACGCCGTGCTCCAAAGGTTTCTGGATGCAATGCTCCGTCGCACTTGGGAACGGTTACGAAAGTGAAGGGAGGTTGTTCTGCCTTTTCAAAAACGTCGGTTTGCAACAAATTATACCACAAAATGAGTGGGCATTCATTCATTTTTTTCTCCCGCCCAAATGAAACCCTTTTCATCGTACTCGGATTTCCCGTTCTTGTCGAGGGTAAGGAAAAAAAGGTTGTCG
>JAJYSD010000264.1 GCA_021793745.1 Bacillota bacterium | reverse complement strand
CTTCCGATCTTATCATCCTTGATGGGACGGATGAGCAGCTTCATGCGGTAGCCGGTTGCCGGGTCGACCCGGAATTGTTTGTCGGTGGTGAGGGATTGGAGGGCATGGGTCACCCTGACGTTTTTCTGTCCGATGACATTGCGGTTTTTGGTGGAGGAGGTGCTCAGCACGATTCCGTCGGGGTCCACCACCTGAACCGTATCGGTTCCCTTGTCCAGGATAAACAGCTGTTGAACCAGGTCGTCGATCTCTCTGGAGCGTTCCGACCGGTCGGCGGGCTTTTGGGCCAGAATCTCCGCCAGGGAGCTGCTGACCAGAAGGGCCGCCTGCTTTTCCAGCTTTTCGTCAAAGTCCTGCTCGTAATAATTTCCCAGCCAATCGAAGAAATAGACCCCGATCAACTGGATGGCGATCAGGATGAGGGAGAAATAGATCACCATCAGCTTCCACTGGATGCTGTTCAGCAAGTCCCGGAGTCGTTTTGCCATCTCAAATCACCTGTCCGCGGAGGGGTCGCGCATGGTGTAACCCAACCCTCGGCGGGTGATGATGTATTCGGGATTGCTCGGATCATCTTCGATTTTCTCGCGCAGCCGGCGAATGGCCACGTCCACCGTCCGCATGTCGCCGAAGTAGTCGTATCCCCAGACCGATCGAAGCAGGTGTTCCCGGGTCAATACCTGCCCGACGTGTTTGGCCATATAGGAAAGCAATTCAAACTCCCGGTGCGACAGGTCCACCGTCGTCCCGTTCTTGGTCACCTGGTAACTGTTCCAATCGATCGTCAACTCGCCGATGCGCAGAATGTGGGAGGCGGCTCCCCCTTCCGGCCGGCTGCTGCGACGGAGGTTGGCTTTGATCCGTGCCAGGAGTTCCCGGTTGCTGAAGGGCTTGGTTACATAGTCGTCGGCACCCATTTCCAGTCCCAGCACCTTGTCCACTTCCGAATCCTTGGCCGTCACCATGATGATCGGCATCTGGAAGGACTGACGCACCCGGCGGCACACTTCGACGCCATCCATCTTCGGCAACATCAGGTCGAGCAGGATCAGATCCGGGGGATCGGCGAAGACGCGGCGGAGCGCCTCCTCTCCGTCGTGGACGCATTCCACTTCGAACCCTTCCCGTTCCAGATTGAACTGCAGGATGTCGGCAATCGGTTTTTCATCTTCCACCACCAGGATTTTTGCGGACATCATCAACCCTCCTCAACGGACACGGGCGTTAACGGCCTGTTGCCACGAGCGAAACGAAGCTTCCACGGACTCTCCGTAGGTCCGCTTCCAAGCCACTTCAAAGGGCAGTCCCCTTTTCAGATCCTGTTGAAGGCTTTGTACGGCGTCCCATCCCTCTTCATCCCATTGATACTTGAAAAACAGAAAGGATTGACGATAGGCCATGGCCTTGTTGGACAAATGGTCAAACCGGTCCCGGAGGTCCGGGTAACTGTAAATCGGATGTTGATCCAGGCGGTTTTCAGGAACCCGCCACTCATACCCCACCGCGCGGTATTCCACCCACTGGGCGAAGGCTTCGCTGTACCACCGGGGCACATTGCCGCGGGTTGCCGCATCCAGATAAAGGTGGGCAAATTCGTGATACAGGGGCCCTTCCTCGTGGAAGCGCCGTTGCCACTCGTTCCGGCTGCGGTCGGTGAGGGCCATTCCCATCCACTTTTCCGGATTGAGCAGATAGATTCCTCCGGCGTAGTAGACGCCTGTGGCGCTTTGATCCGGCGGCCAGGAAAAGCGCCTTTGCATCGATGTTCGGTCGGGATACAGATAGACGGGTACGGGCTTCGCGGGAGAAAAGCCGAACATCTCTTCGAAGTCCTCCGCCACCTGCTCTGTCTCCCGGAGGATCGCCTCCGCTTCTCGTCTCATCTCTGTGGGATAATGGAGGATGATCCGCTCCGTCTCCAGCCGGGAGTGGTCCCGAAACCGCCACCCTTCCAGCCATTCGCTCCCCTCGTGCAATGCGGAGCGCGTTGCCGCCGACACGTAATGAAAACCGTTGGCCAGGGTGAACAGGACAAATCCCGTCAGGACCAGGATGAACCAGCTGCGAATTTGTTTTTTATTCGACAACATTGTCGCACATTCCTTCCACTGAAACAATCATCCTGCCTCCAGTGTAACATGGGAGGAGTCCGCCACCCTTTGGGAGATGGAGGAAACAGATGATCCCCTTGGGCGGAAGCCTGTTCCGGACGAATCTGCGAGGAATATACTGGGGGCAGCGAAGGGCAGAGGGAGGGCAAAGGATGCGTAAAGTGCGGAGGATTCGCCGTTATCAACAGATCGCCAGCAAGATGCTGAAAACCCGGGTGCTTCAGCAGGATCCGTTCCTCCGGCGGATGATTCCCGAGACCCTGTGGTATACCCCGGCCAACCTCGCGGAGATGCTGGAGAGGTACGATACCGTCTATGTCAAGCCGGACAAGGGTGGGGGCGGCGTGGGCATCCTTCGGATCGAGAAGCAGGAAGCCGGCCGCTACCGCATCTGTTTCCGAACGCGGTGCAAGGCGGTGGATCGGCGTCGGCTATCGGCTGTTGTCGAATCCTGTTTTTCCCCCGGGAAGCGTTACCTGATTCAACAGGGGATTCAACTCATGCTTTACCGCGGTTCCCCCTTTGATCTGCGAATTCTGCTGCAAAAGCCGCATCGCCGATGGATCGTTTCGGGGATGGTGGCCAAGGTGGCGGCGTCCGGACGGTTTGTGACGAACTATAGTCGGGGGGGCCATCCGCTTCCCGTGGAGACCGCCTTGGCGACGGTGGCTCGCGACCCCTTGGAAAGGGAACGGCTGAGCCGGGAGCTTCATCACATGGCTGAACGGGTGGCGGTGGTGCTGAATGAGCGGTTTCCGGGACTTCGGGAGCTGGGAATCGATGTCGGTGTCGCTCAGGAAGGGCGCCTGAGGATCTTTGAGGTGAACACGAGACCACAATTTAAAATGTTCTCCAAAATCGGCAGGAGAGATGTATTCGCAAGAATAATGAAGTATCACCGTATAATTGTATAACATGACCGTTTTCGACATAAAAATTATATATGGATTTCTGTAGTTTCGACAAAGTATTCGGTTGACGGCCGGCCGTGCTCCTGATAGTATCGTTAATAACGAAAGGTTCAGAACAGTCTTGGTAAAACATCAAAGATTCTTCGCCGAAACAAGGATCCGTTCCGGGGGACAAGCCACTCCCGGAACGAAAAAAATTATGTGCATATGAGGTGAAATCAGATGTCCATCACGGTCGGCGTGTATATCGGGAAGAAGGACCGGATCATCCGCTATTGGTACGAGACCCTGCCGCGGGGCCAGTTTCCCGTCCTGGTCAAGTTTTGCATCCTGTCGTACTTGAAAGGCACGGTTTTTCCCTTGGACGCAGTTTGTGAAGTGTCCGCTTTCCGGGAACAATTGAGCAGCATGTCCGCTCTGCCTCCACCCCTGAGGA
>JAJYSD010000263.1 GCA_021793745.1 Bacillota bacterium | reverse complement strand
GCCGGAGTGGAGGCGGAGATCAAGATCTGGGACGAAATGTGGCACGTTTTTCACGCCTTTCCCATCCCTGAAGCCATGGAGGCGATTGAAGAGATCGGCGCGTTTGTCCGCCCTCGCCTCCCTTGATCTTTGGGTCCGCCCCCGTACCAACGGTCTGTCCGTAGCTGCCCGGGGCCCGGTCCCCGTTTTTTCTCCGGTTCACCCACGATCCCTCGCCTCTCCTTCTCAACCGAGCCGCCCCCGATTCGTTGATCGATACCCTCCCCACAAACGAATCAAGTTTTCCAAACCGGATCATAATGATGAAGAAAATCGAGGATTCGGGAGGCTCACCGATGAAAATGGAATGGGGAAGCGGACGGTTGCGGATCGTGGGCAAGGTGTGGCAGGTTCGGGCCCGTTTGCGGCTATTGGCTAACCATTCCTTGACCTTAAGCGAGCTATTGACTCGTTGGGAGAAAGGCCGGCGCTGAGGAATCGCCACAGGTGCCACGTGATCTCTGCGGCTCCCGAGACCGCGGTGAAAAAGAGAGGGTCCTCCTTCAACGTGCGGCCCATGGTCGAAACCGGGAGGGGATAAGGGGCCAGAAACTCCTCCACCTGTTCAGGGGACAGGCGGAAGGGAACCCAGTGATGTTGCACATGCCCCGAAAGGCAAAGCGCCTCAAGGTCCTGCTCCTCGGGATGCGGGACGACGGCGGGGGCGAGGGCCACGGAAGCGAGGACCGTCCGGGTGTGATGGCTCAAACCCCGGTGCCGGGAGCGGGAATCCTTTTGCTGCATGCGGGGAATCGCCACGGGAATGCCGCCCAGGGTATGCACGGCATTGATCGCCTGCCCCTGCTCCACCCCGGTGAAGCCGTAGGGCGTTCCGGTACCGACAATGCCGGGACCCATCGAGACGAATACCAGATCCGCCCTGAGGGCATGAACCGCCAGGAGGAGGCCGGAATAGAGGTTGACCGCCTCCATCGTTCCCCCGAAGGCGTGGCCGACGGTGACGGTCCCCTTCAACCATCCCAATTCCGTCAGGCTTTGAACGTGCTGGCTGAGGGCCGCCGGCAGTGCTCCGCCGTCGGTCATCACATACACAATGCGCGGATCGATTGCCTCCTTCTCCGCCCGATGGCGCCAGGTGGCCACCGCCACCGGCAGCATGCTGTGCAGCTCACCGATCAGAATCGGTGCCCCCTCCAGGCTTTTCCGCGTCTGAAGCAGTTCGTGATGGGAGCTTCCCTCCTCTTCCCCGGCGGGAAGGGCGATTTGCCAGGGAGTATACCGCAATTTCATGATATGGCCCCGGATCGGGGCGGACCGGGGCGGTCGCTTCACCCACCCGGCGACAAAATGGTTGCCGCCGGTTCCCAGGGAAAGGTGTACCGCGGTGACATTGAGCCACACTTCATCACCGACCTCCGCCCGGCCCAACAGCGGCGGATAATGGATCGCTGTCCCCCGCTCTCCCGTCCTCTCCAATCGCACTCTGAGCCGTTGGACTTCCTCCCTTTCCTCCAGCACCGCTTCCACCCGTCCTTTTTCCCACCGGATCATCCCGTTGTCCCCCTTTGAACGGCAGAAAAGCTCGAGGAAAAGGTTATGCAGGAAGAAGGAAAAATATGTATCCTCCTTGATCCCGCATCTCCAAACAAAAAGGGGAGCCGCTCCAACCGGGCTCCCCGGATCGTCGACAACAGTTAGCGGAGACGGAACATCCCGGCCTCCCCTATCCCTCCCGGGACACTTCGACAAGGGCGACCACCAGCTCCGCCGCCTTTACCAGTTCCGCAATCGGCATCCGCTCCTGGGTCGTGTGGATCTCTTCGTAACCGATACCCAGATTGACCGTCGGTACGCCATAGCCGTTGAAGATGTTGGCATCGCTTCCGCCGCCGCTGGCCAATAGGCGCGGCTCGCGCCCCACCCGTTTCGCAGCCACCACCGCCTTTTGCACCACGGGATCCGACTCATCGTGCTTGAAGGCCGGATACAGCTTGTCGGTCGTGATCTCCGCCCGGGCACCGGCCTCCTCGGCCGCTTCCCGGAAAGCCCGGACCATCTTCTCCACCTGCTGTTCCAGTTTTCGCTCGTCCCGGCTGCGGGCTTCGGCGATGATCTCCACCCGCTCCGGCACGATGTTCGATGCCGCACCGCCCTGAAACCGGCCGATGTTGGCCGTCGTCTCGTGATCGATGCGGCCGAGGGGCATCTTGGCGATGGCCCGGCTGGCCACCTGGATCGCGCTGATTCCCTCCTCGGGATTTACTCCGGCGTGGGCGGCTTTTCCGATGATGGTGACCGCCAGCTTCACCTGGGAAGGAGCGGAGGTGATGATTTCACCGACAGGGCCGTTGGAATCCAGAGCAAACCCAAAATCGGCGCGGAGCAAATCCTTCTCTAAATGGCGAGCGCCGACGAGCCCTGACTCTTCTCCGGCAGTGATCACCAATTGGATCGTCCCGTGCGGGGTGTTTTGCTCCTTCAAAACGCGAATGCCTTCGATGAGGGCGGCCAGACCCGCCTTGTCATCACTTCCCAACACCGTTGTCCCGTCCGACATCACATACCCGTCTTCGATCCGGGGCTTCACCCCTTTTCCCGGGGCGACGGTGTCCATGTGGCAGGTGAAGTAAATGACGGGGGCATCCTCCACATTCCCCTCGAGGGTAGCCACCAGGTTCCCCGCCCCGTGTCCGGTGGCGGTCGCCGAACCGTCCTCCGTCACCGCCAGTCCGAGGGCGGTCAGCTTCTCCTTCAACAAGTCGCAGATCGCCCGTTCATCCCCCGTCTCACTGTCCGTCCGAACCAACTCCAGAAACTCTTCCAACAAACGATCCCGGTTGATCAATGTGCTTTTCCTCCTGCGATAGGTTGATGGTTTCCCCCGGGGACCGTCCCCGGTCGCTGCCTCCCTTCGAAGGCAAAAGGGGAGAAGACGCCCGGCGCTTCCAGGGATCGCGGACGAAGCCGTCGAAATTCAGCCGATCGCTCGTCACTTGGGCCGCCCACCCCTCCCGTTGAAACAGCTGCCGCCGCCTTCCCTCGTCTCGCCACGGGGAGCGGTCCCGGGGGCCGCGGATAAACGTCGCCGAATAAGCGCCGTGCAGCTGAATCCGGCAGCGATAAGCCGCACCGCCTCCGGGGTTCTTCCCGCCCCTCCCCGGGAAGGAGGCGGAACCGATCCGATAAATCGCCAGGGGCAACATCCCTTTCCTACCCAAGATCCCGCCCCCTTTTAAAGCGGAATATTGCCGTGCTTTTTCGGCGGACGGTGTTCCCGCTTCGTCCGCAACATCTCCAGGCCTTCCTGCAATTTTTTCCGGGTTTCCCGGGGATCGATCACATCATCCACCATTCCCCGAGAAGCGGCCACATAGGGGTTGGCAAACTGGCGGCGATACTCCTCGATCTTCTCCCGCCGGGTTCGCTCGGGATCATCGCTGCTTGCGATCTCTTTGCTAAAAATGATGTTG
>JAJYSD010000262.1 GCA_021793745.1 Bacillota bacterium | reverse complement strand
GTGGCTGGTGCAACGGGATATTACGAGGAATTTGCCTCCGTTTCCCTCTTGACGGGTGGTGATTTCTGCTTTTATAATATGGAATTGTCCCGGGCAATACTCGGGGATGCTTTCACAGGATATGGAGAGGTGTCCGAGTGGTTGAAGGAGGCGGTCTCGAAAACCGTTGTACGGGCAACCCCCGTACCGTGGGTTCGAATCCCACCCTCTCCGCCATAACGTGCATGAAAAGCCGTCCCGAAGGGGCGGCTTTCGCGTGATTGCAAACGAATTGCAAACCTTTAATCGACTAAAGCATTCCGTCACCGAAAGGGAAGTCGCCCGATTGCTGGGCGACTTTTTTGCATGGTGGCTCAATTTCAGACTCCTACCGTAGCAGATGACAGACTGCAGTCCGAGGCGGGGAAGGAGGCGGTGTGCTACAATCAGACCAGTCGGAACCGGTTATTTCGAAGATAGGCTTCACACCGCGCTTGAAGACGGACGTCGAACATCTCCAGGCCGGATTGGGAGAACTCCTTCCTGTCTGCCATGGAGAGAACATTTGGAACGGGAATATCCTGCCCGCGCTTTATCGGGGACCGGGTTTTTATCGGGCAAATTCCCCGTAGCGGGAAGGGGTTTCCGCAAAAAACGCCCTCCTGGAAGGCTTGCGCCGTCAAACCCGGGAGCAAGGGGGAATTTTGATGGATCGAGAAACGGGTCGGGGTTCAGGTGCGAAATGGGTCCTGGCGCTGCTGGTTGCCGTCGGATTCGGAGGCGTCCTTTATTTCGGTTGGCCCTTTTTTTCGGCGATGAGCGATCCGAAGCAGGTGGAGCGGTGGATCCTAGATGCCGGTGCCTGGGGGCCTGCGATTTTCGTCCTGCTGCAAATCGCCCAAATGTTGATCGCGCCGATCCCCGGCCAAATTATGGCATTGATTGGCGGATACCTATTCGGTTCCTGGATCGGGCTTTTGTATACCATGATCGGTACGATGATGGGGTCCGCCCTCATTTTCGCCTTGGCCCGGAAACTGGGAAGGCCGTTCGTAAGGCGTTTCGTGCGCCCCCATTTGCTCCGGAAATTCGACCATCTGACCCGGGAAAGAGGCGCATTTGTCTTTTTTCTGATGTACCTCCTCCCGGGCTTCCCCGACGACATTCTTTCGTTTATTGCCGGGCTTACCCTCATCCCGGTTCGCCGGCTGCTATTGATTTCCCTGGTCGGTCGTTTGCCGGAAAATGCCGTTCTCAGTTTTACCGGGAGCGCCATCACGTTGGAAAATGTCAATCTCCTGCTGGTCGTTCTGGCGGCGATCCTCCTCATTTATGGGTACGTCTGGTCGAAAAGGGGATGGATCCGAAAGTTTGCAGAGCATCCGGACCGGTGGGCGTTTTTAAAGGAAACCTGGAAAGCCAAAAAAGTGAATATCCTCATCACCGCTTGCATTGCGGCGTTCTTGGCCTTTCTCATGTACCAATGGGCCACCATCGACCCTACCCTCAGTTCCAACGGCAGCGGATAAAGGGGCTTGATCCCGATCCGCGATTCCCGCGTTTGAACGGATCCGGAATGGCACCACTTTGGGGGCAGCAGGGTCCATTCGCTCAAAAGCGCGGCCCCGGATGCGGCCAAACCGGAGGGGATCGGCGGTGAGACCATTTTCCATTTGTAGCGGATGCGGATGTGTGTTAAAATATTAGGTACCGTGCTAGACGGGGAGCTCGCGGTGCCCTGTAACCCGTAATCCGCGATAACGGGGTCGATGCCTGTCCGAGGTCTTTTTCGTGTGGGGTCCGGTCCGTCTCAGGAGGCGCCGACGATCGGGTCCTGCGCAACAGGAACTTCCGAACCGTGTCAGGTCCTGACGGAAGCAGCACTAAGGAAGCCCTCCTGTGTGCCGCAGGGGTGCCTGGTCCGAGCCGAATGGACGGTGCCCGCCCGGGCGGAGAAGATCGACGACAGGTGCACGGTGTACATACGTTTTCGGAGGTCACAGCACATCGGCGCTGTGACCTTTTTCATTCGGCAGACGGCACCAAGGGGTGGAACATCGGCTTCTCTTTTCGCCATCTCGATGCTTAGCAGAGAAGTCGCCGGCCATACGGACCGCTTCACATAAGGTGAGCCGTGGCATCCCGGCAAATCGGGCGAAATCGCATCCGGATGCACGCTCCTTTGGAAAATCGCCGGTGACTGTAGTATGATGAAAATACCGAAGAAGGCGTGCTCGTTTTCTGAAAGACGCGACGGCTGGAGTGTTTCAAGTGACCTATCGGGCATTATACCGCGTGTGGCGTTCGCAGAGCTTTTCGGATCTGGTCGGGCAGGATCATGTCGCCCGCACCTTGAAGAATGCGCTGAAAGAAAACCGGTTTTCCCACGCCTACCTGTTTAGCGGTCCCCGGGGGACGGGGAAAACCAGCACGGCCAAAATTTTTGCCAAGGCCGTCAATTGCCGTCGGGGACCGGCCCCGGAACCCTGCAACCAATGTGAACCCTGCCGGCGGATTGCGGAGGGTTCCCTGATGGATGTGGTGGAAATCGACGCCGCCTCCAACCGCGGCGTGGATGAAATCCGGGACTTGCGGGATAAGGTGAAATTTGCCCCGACGGAAGTGCGTTACAAGGTGTACATCGTGGATGAGGTGCACATGTTGACCACGGAGGCCTTTAACGCCCTTCTGAAGACCCTCGAGGAGCCGCCGGATCACGTGATCTTCATCTTGGCCACGACGGAGCCCCACAAGCTGCCCCAGACCATCCGATCCCGCTGCCAACACTTTCCCTTTCACCGGATCTCCTACCGGGAAATCGTCGGGCACCTGCGCCGCATCTGCGACGCCCAGTCCGTCGAGATCGACGATGCCGCCCTGGCGGCGATCGCCCGGGCGGCGGACGGCGGGATGCGGGATGCCCTCAGCCTGTTGGACCAGGTTCTCGCCTATGCCGATGGGCGGGTGGAGGAAGCGACGGTGCTGGCGGTCACCGGATCCACGTCACGGTCCGCCTTGGCCGACCTGTGGCGGGGTCTGGCGGAGGGTGACGCCCCGCAGGTGCTTCATCGGGTGGATGGCCTGATCCGGGAAGGGGCGGAGCCGCAGCGCCTGATCGACGACATGATCGATACGGGCCGGGACCTTCTCCTCCTGGGGACGGCGGCCAACTTGCCGGATCTGAAGGACCGGATCGGCGGGGACGAGTCCTGGGAGCGCCTGGCCCAACGGTTTTCGCCGGGGACGTTAAACCGGATGCTTGAGGTCTTGCTCCAGGCGGAGCAGAAAATGAAGTGGACCCCCCATGCCCGGGTTGTGCTGGAGATGGCGATTGTGGAGCTGTGCCAGCCGGCGGAGGCGCAGCAGCAGGCGGCCAGCCGGGAATATGTGCAGGTGTCCGCCGAAGCGGTCCCGACCTCCGACGGTCTGGAAGAGCGAATGCGCCGGTTGGAGCGGCGGTTGAAAGCGCTGGAAGCGACGGCTGCCAATTGG
>JAJYSD010000261.1 GCA_021793745.1 Bacillota bacterium | reverse complement strand
CCAAGCACCCAGACCGTTAATGGGGCCGCGAACGCCTTGGCTGTGGGGCGAAAAGCGGCCCCCTTTTTTGCCGAGCCGGGGTTTCACGGGCCGAATGACATTCAGGTGGGGCCGGCGGCGGAAAAGTCGCTCCGGTTTCGGAGTTGTCGATCTTCCGCCGCTCGGAAAGGGGATGCCGGATTTTTTTCCATTTTGATCGGAGGCGGAGGCTCATGACGTGTGGCCGGACATGATGTACAATTGGAGTAAAGAAAAGGGACGCAAAGGAGCAGTGTGACGATGACGATTAAATCGGACAAGTGGATCCGCAAAATGGCCCTGGAGCACGGAATGATCGAACCCTTTGTCGATCGGAACGTGGGTAAGGGGGAGGCCGTCAGTTACGGCTTGAGCAGTTACGGGTACGATCTTCGCGTCGCTGACGAGTTTAAGATTTTCCACAACGCCCTCCATACTGTGATCGATCCCAAAAACATCGATTCCAACTCCTTTGTCGATTTCAAAGGGGATGTGTGTATCATCCCTCCCAACTCCTTCGCCCTGGCGCGTTCCGTGGAATATTTCCGGATTCCGGAAAACGTCCTCACCATCTGCGTCGGTAAATCGACCTACGCTCGCTGCGGCATCATCACCAATGTGACGCCCTTTGAGCCGGGATGGGAGGGGTATGTCACCCTGGAGATTTCCAACACCA
This sequence comes from Bacillota bacterium, assembly GCA_021793745.1. Taxonomy (GTDB): domain Bacteria; phylum Bacillota; class Bacilli; order Thermoactinomycetales; family DSM-44946; genus Planifilum. The sequence goes on along the minus strand of JAJYSD010000261.1, from coordinate 2,779 downwards.
CTCCGTTGCCCGCCAAGATTTACGCCAATGAGGGCCTCTGCCAGGTTCTCTTTTTCGAGAGCGATGAACCCTGTGAGGTTTCCTACCGGGCCAAGCAAGGCAAGTACCAGAATCAACGGGGGATTACCCTGCCCCGGGTATGAGGGCGTCGTTTCCGGCAACAGGGGGAATTTCCCTGCCTGTCGATCGGACGATCATGAAATTTTTCGGATGGGAAGAAAGGGAATTCCTTTTTCTTGTTGAAAAGAGTATAAAGATGGAAGATCCCCTGCGGCAGGGGATTTTCTTTCCCTTAGACCCCGTTTTCCGGGGGGGTGGATCGTCCGCTGGAAAAGCCCGCGATCCCCCGCATCAATTCGAAACCCGGCTTTTTCAGATTAAGAAGTGAGGAGGCATCCTGTGAAAGAGAAACTGGAGGAGCTGAAAAAGCGCGTTCAGGAAATCAACGATCTGGAGTCCATTTTGGCCCTGGCCTTTTGGGATCAGGCGACCTATATGCCTTCCGGCGGCGGAGAGGCGCGATCCCGCCAGCTGGCCACCCTGGGGAGAATCTCCCATGAGAAGTTGACGGATCCCGCCGTCGGGCAGCTTTTGGAGGATCTGAAGGAATATGAAAAAGAGCATCCCGCCGATGCCGACGGGGCCGCGCTGATCCGGGTCACGCGTCGAATGTACGAGAAAGCGGTCAAAATCCCCTCCGATTTCATCTCCGAGTTCTACAAACATCAGTCCGACTCGTATCAGGTGTGGATGAAGGCCCGGGAGGAAAACGATTTTGAGGTGGCCCGGCCCAATCTGGAGAAAACCCTGGAGTACAGCCGCCGGCTTGCCGATTTCTTTCCCGGATATGAACACATCGCCGATCCGCTCATCGATTATAGCGACCCCGGCATGACGGTGAGCGTGATCCGCCCCCTGTTCGCCGAATTGCGGGAGCAGTTGATTCCCTTGGTGGAGGCCATCGCCGAAAAACCCGTGGTGTCCGATGCCTGTGTCCGACAAACCTTTCCCCGGGACAAACAGCTGGCCTTCGGCCTCGAGGTGATCAAACGCCTCGGGTATGACCTGGATAGAGGAAGACAGGATCTTACGGAGCATCCCTTCATGATCAGCTTCTCCCTCGGGGATGTGCGGATCACCACTCGGGTGAAGGAGAACGACCTGAGGGAGGCCCTGTTCAGCACCATTCACGAAGCGGGACACGCCATGTATCAGCAGGGGATCAACCGGGAGTACGAAGGGACGCCTCTGGCTGAGGGGGCTTCCTCCGGGGTGCACGAAAGCCAATCCCGTCTGTGGGAAAACATCGTCGGCAGGAGCCGGGGCTTCTGGAACTACTTTTATCCGCAATTGCAGCGGGTTTTCCCCGGCGAATTGGGGTCCGTCGATCTGGAGACCTTTTACCGGGCCATCAACAAGGTGGAGCGTTCCCTGATCCGGACGGAAGCCGACGAGGTGACCTACAATCTGCACGTTATCATGCGCTTTGATTTTGAGCTGGATCTTTTGGAGGGGCGTCTCGCGGTCCGCGATCTCCCCGAAGCTTGGCGGGAACGGATGAAGTCCGATCTGGGAATCGAACCGCCGGACGACAAGACCGGCGTCCTGCAGGATATGCATTGGTACCACGACATGATCGGCGGGATGTTCCAGGGGTATACCTTAGGCAATGTCTTGAGCGGTCTGTTTTACGAAGAGGCCCTTAAGGCCCATCCGGAAATCCCCTCCGAAATGGAGAAGGGAGAATTCGGGACGCTGCGGCGCTGGCTGACCGAAAACATTTATCGGCATGGGGCGAAATATACCGCCGAGGAATTGGTGAAGCGGGTCACCGGGGGGCCGATGACCATCGAGCCCTACATGCGATATCTGCGGTCGAAGTATGGGGAGCTGTACGGCATTTGACGAAAACCGCCCGCCGGAAGGGGTCCATCCCCTTCCGAAGTTTTGGTTTGGATTTTCCGCACCGGCGGATCGGCCGGGCGGTTTTCTTATGGGGGCAAAGGCTCGGCAAATCCCCTTCTTCCCGGCCATGGGATCCGGCCGAGGCGGACGGACACCCCATTCCGTACTCATAAAGCTTTCGGAACGGGGCCAATGTGACGGATTGAACCGGTCCAGGGGATACGCGGAATCCTTTGATCCATCGGGCAGGATCCCCCTGCAGGCGATGTTTCCAAGCGACCCGTAGCGACCAGCTTTGAAAACAAAGGGGGAGAAGGATGGTTTGGATTGGAGATCGGCAAGTCCCGGCCGTTTTTCTGGAGCGCCCCAATCGTTTTGAAGCCCTGGTCCGGATCGGGGACCGGGAGGAGCGGGTGCACGTTCCCAATACGGGGCGGTTAAAGGAATTGCTGTTGCCCGGTGCCGAGGTGAGGCTTCTCCCGTCGGACAACCCCCGGCGCAAAACCCGGTACAGCCTGGCCTTCGTCCGGAAACGGGGGCATTGGTTTTGCATCGTTTCCGCCTGGGCCAATCGGGTCTTTGGGGAAGCGGTGAAAAGGGGGGCGATTGATGGGTTTTCCGGGGAGGTTCGGGGAGAAGTCCGGCGCAGGGGGAGTCGGATGGATTTTTTGATCGGCGACCATACCTGGGTGGAGGTGAAGGGGGTCACCTACGAGGAGGAGGGGATCGCCCGGTTTCCCGATGCGCCGACGGAGCGGGGAAGGCGCCATCTGGAGGAGCTGATCCAACTCAGGGAAAGCGGATCTCCCGCCGCCGTCGTTTTTGTCGCCCTGATGGAGCATGTGACCCGCTTTAAGCCCTTTGTCCTCGTCTT
>JAJYSD010000260.1 GCA_021793745.1 Bacillota bacterium | reverse complement strand
GATCAGATTGAAGGGGTTGATGGCGACCGGGAGAATGAGGGCCCACAGGCTGTCGATCAGCCCCGTCGCCCGGACCACCATGTAGGTGGGAATCATCCCGGCGCTGAACAACAAGGTGAAAACCACCATGAACAACAGGTACCTCCGTCCGGGTACCGGACGGGACAAGCCGTAAGCCATGGTGGAAGTGAAGGCCATGTTGACAAAGGTGCCCACGACGGTGACGAACACCGTAACGAAAAACGAGCGGATAAACTGTTCGGAGGAGAGAATGTACCGATAGGCATCGGTCACCCATTCCTTGGGCCAGAGCAGCAGCTCGTTTTTCAGGACCTCTTCCAGGCTGGAAAAGGAGACGGCAAAGATATAGACAAAGGGAAAAAGCATGGATAGGGCGATGAGCAGTAACAGAAAGGCGTTGATCGCATCCGCGATCTTCCCGCCGATGCTTCGATGCTTCACAGCGTTCCCTCCCTCAATAGATTCCCCCTTCGCCGAACCGCTTCGCCAACCGGTTGGCGATCACCACCAGCACCAGGCCGACCGCTCCCTTGAACAACCCGACCGCCGTAGCAAAGCTGATATCTCCCTGTTGAATCCCTTTGAAATAGACATAGGTGTCCAGGACGTTCCCCACTTCCATCGTAAAGGGGTTCAACATCAGGAAGATCTGTTCGAAGCCGATATCCATCACCGACCCGAGGCGCAGGATCAGCAAAATGACGATCGTGCTGCGGATGGCGGGTAGCGTGATGTGCCACATCTGCTGCCATCGATTGGCGCCGTCGATCACCGCTGCCTCATACAGCTGGGGATTGATCCCCGCCAGCGCGGCCAGGATGATGATGGTTCCCCACCCCGATTCCTTCCAAATCACCTGCAACACGATCAGGGGCTTAAACCATTCCGGACTGGTGAGAAAGGGGATGGGGCCGATCCCCAGGAGCTTCAGGAACTGGTTGACGATGCCGTCCGATTTGAGAAAAACGACAAAGATGCCGACCACCACCACCCAGGAAAGAAAGTGGGGCAGGTAGACCATGGACTGGATGAGCCGCTTGTACACGGCATTGCGCAGCTCATTGATCATCAGGGCCAGGATGATGGGCAGCGGAAAGGCGAACAAAATCTGAAGCAGGGAAATCTCCAGGGTGTTCCAGATCACCCGGAGCGCTTCTTCATCCTCAAACATCGTTTTAAAATGCTTCAGACCTACCCAGGGGCTGTCGAAAAAGCCCAGGAAAGGGCTGAAATCCTGAAACGCCATAAGGAGGCCGAACATGGGGAAGTATTTGAAAACAATAAAATAGAGAAGCCCCGGCAAAATCAGCAGGTAGAGATGCCAATCCCGGTAGCGAAGCCGGCGCTTTTCCGTGCGGGTCACCCGCCCGACCTCGGCTGCCTCTGCAGTCTGTTTTTGAGTTTCCATCCCTCCACCCCCGATCACAAAACGGTTTCTTCCCGAAACACCCGCATACCGGCCCCGACACACCCCGCCTTTTCACCCAGGGCCGTAAGGGCCAAGCGGCTTAACGACGGGCGCTGTTCCGGTATGAGAAGCGGATCCAGACGGCGACGGATCTCGTCCAACAGAAACGGATTCCGGTGGATGACCCCTCCGCCCAACACCAACCGGTGGGGATCCAACAGGCAGATGATCGCATACAAGCTCCGGGCCCAGGCGTCGATCACCGCTTCCATCCCCGCGAGCACCCGGGGATCCCCCTCCCGGAATCGGCGCATCACCGCCCGGGATGCCTCCGGTCCCTCTCCTCCCAGAAGACGTCCGATCGCCGGTCCCGCCGCTTTTTCCTCGAGCCGATCCCCCTCCGGCGAAAAAAACGCCAGACCGATCTCCCCGGAGAAACCGGTTCCCCGCAGGATGCGCCCCCGATGGATGGTGCAACAGGCAATTCCGGTGCTGATGGTGAAATAAACGAAGGTCTCCTTCTCGGATCCCCCCTGCTGCAACCACTCCCCGTGGGCCGCCATGGAAACGTCGTTGTCCAGCACCACCGGGACGGAGAGCTCACCTCGGATCCGGTCCGCCAGGGGAAAGTTTCGCCAGGGAAGGTTGTTTTGCATCACCGCCAGTCCCTTCTCCCGGTCCACCTTCCCCGGCACTCCGACACCGATTCCGCGGATGTCGGAGGACGACACCCCTGCTTCAAGCATGACATTCCGGATGGTCCTCATCACCTGCCGAAACATCTCGTCGCCGTCGCCGGGAATACTGGGCAGCTCGGTGTAATGCAAACATTTCCCGGCGGCGCTGACCAGACCGCCGGCCACTTTCGTCCCCCCGATATCGACTCCCAGTGCCCATGCCACATCGATTCCCTCCTCAGCAGACCTGTTTCCTCCCGATGCCGCCTGCGTCCGCTCCGGGGACCGCGGACGGATCGATCGAGCGGAAGAGGCGAAATGAAAGCGCCATCACGACCATCGCGGGAAGACTCACGGCGAACACCACCAGGGTTCCGGGGACCCACATCATGATGCCGTAAATCAAAAATACGGCCAAGCCGATCAAGGCGGAGCCCAAGGGGCGATACAGGGTGAGCAGAAAGGATTGCAGGACATACTCCAAGAGCCTCAAACGGCAATGCGCATACAGGGGAAAGAGGTGAATCAGGGAAAGGAGGTAAACGGAGAAGGCGAAGATCAGAAAGAGGAGGATCCATGGCTTCACCGCCTCCCCCCATCCCTGAACCAGGCGGAAATCGAGGATGAGCCCCAACCCCATCACCAGATAGATCAGCATCAAAGCGTTCATGGAAAGCCAATCGGCGCGATAGAACGACCAGAAGGTGCGAAACAAGGGAAGCGCTTCCCCATCCGTCATCCATTTGCGGATCACCGAAAACACCGCCGACGTAGCCGGAAACAGCCCCAGAACGCCGGCACCGACAAGGGTGAACAAAATCCAGAGGAGATTCAGGTAAGCCAGGCGGAGCCCCCACCGCCCCGCCCGGACCAAAGCGCCCGCCCAACCCTGCAGGATCATCCGTCACACCTCCAGCCAACGCCGGAGATTTTGACGCACGAAGGCATCGTCGACAAGCTCCGGATACTCCCGATAAATCCGATCGATCTCTTCCATCTGTCCCGGGGAAAGCTCCTCCTCCGGATCCAGGCACCAGCGACCCTCGAGAAATCCCTGGCGCCGAAGCACCTCATGAATCCCCGGAATGCACCCGCGAAAGCCGTGGACCGCATCGAAAATCGCTCCATTGGCATCGGTCAACTGGTTCGCCAGGAGGAGCCATTCGGGAGGGATCTCTCCCCGCTTCCGAACCCGTTTGATCGCTTCCAGCAATTCCACTGCTTTCCGGGTCCAAACCGCCCACTGTCCCAACAACCCGCCGACGATCCGCTTTTCCACAAGCTTCCCTTCAACGGTAAACCGGAACGGAGTCAAGAGATCCACGATGATGTTGTCATCGTTGCCGGTGTAAAGGGCCACCTCTTCCCGTCGGGATAGCGGCCCTCATGCTG
>JAJYSD010000259.1 GCA_021793745.1 Bacillota bacterium | reverse complement strand
ATGAGCGGTGGAGTGCGGCCCGGTCGCTGTTGGAACAGGGGATTCACCTCGTCGCTCTGTCGATGGGGGCTGAGGGAGCCTGGTTCTTCACCGAGGGGAAGGCGATTCGGGCTCGGGCACCCCGGGTGCCGGTCTCCAGTACGGTGGGGGCGGGGGATACCATGGTGGCGGCCCTGACGATGGGGGAGCTGAAGCGGTGGCCCCTGGATGAAGTGATCCGCTTTGTCGTGGCCGCCGCCTCCGCTACGGCGTCCAAAGAGGGAACCCAGTTTGCCGCCCTGGAGGAGAGCAAGTCGTTGATGGACCAGGTGCATCTTTCCTATCCAATCATTTCCTGTGAGGGAAGGGGGCAGTGAAGTGAAAAAATTGGTGGCTGTCACCGGCTGTCCGACGGGAATCGCCCACACCTATATGGCCGCGGAGTCCCTGCAGCGGGCGGCGGAGAAAATGGGGGTCCGCATCAAAGTGGAAACCCGGGGGGCTTCCGGAGTCGAAAACCGGCTGACCGAAGAGGATATTCGTGAGGCCCACGCCGTCATCGTTTCGTCGGACGTGGACGCGGAGGAGAGTCGTTTTCAGGGGAAAACCGTGATCCGCTCCCCTCTGGGCGAGGCGATTAAAAACGGAGAGCGGCTGATCGAAGAGGCTTTGTCCAAGCCGTCACCCTCCCATGAGGAGCCGGTGAAGGTGGCGAAGGAGGATCGCGAGGAAAAACAGAGCGGTCCCTATCAACACCTGATGAACGGGGTATCCTTCATGATTCCCCTGGTGGTGGCGGGCGGACTGATCATTGCCCTATCCTTCACCTTCGGAATCCACGCCGCGGAGGAAGAAGGGTCCCTCGCCGCCAATTTGATGAAGATCGGCGGCGATAGCGCCCTTGCCCTGATGGTTCCGGTGCTCGCGGGCTTTATCGCCTATTCCATCGCGGACAAGGCGGGACTGGCGCCGGGCTTGGTCGGAGGGATGTTGGCTTCCAGTACCGGCTCCGGATTTCTGGGCGGCATTGTTGCCGGCTTTTTGGCGGGATATGTCGCCAAGTGGATGAAAGAGAAAATCCGTCTGCCCCACTCCCTGGAAGGGTTGAAACCGATTCTTCTCATTCCCTTCCTTGCCACCCTCGTCGTCGGTTTGCTGATGATCTACGTGATCGGCACACCGGTAAAAAACGTGATGGATACCCTGACGGCATGGCTTCAATCCCTGGGCACGGCCAATGCGGCCCTGATGGGGCTTCTGCTCGGAGCGATGATGGCCTTCGATATGGGCGGGCCGGTGAACAAAGCGGCCTATGCCTTTGGCGTCGGCCTTTTGGGCAATGAGATTTACGGTCCCATGGCTGCGGTGATGGCCGCCGGGATGACGCCGCCCCTCGGATTGTGGCTGGCCACCCAGCTTGCCCGCCGGAAGTTTACCTGGGAAGAGCGGGAGGCGGGCAAAGCGGCGGGGATTTTGGGACTGTCGTTTATCACGGAAGGGGCGATCCCCTTCGCGGCGGCGGATCCTTTCCGCGTCATTCCCTCCCTTGTCGTCGGCTCCGCCGTTACCGGAGCGCTGGCGATGGGGCTCGGCTGTACCTTGCGTGCTCCACACGGCGGGATCTTCGTCCTGCCCATTCCGCATGCGGTGGGAAATCTGACGGGGTTTCTCCTGGCGATTGCCGCGGGCACGCTGGTGACGGCTGTTCTCGTTTCGCTCTTGAAGAAAAACGTTTCAGCACAGGAGGTTCAAAATGGAAATCAGTGATCTGATCCGATCGGAATGGATACGGCTGGACATGGAAGGGGAGTCCCGGGAGGACGTGATTCGCCGGCTGGCCGGGCTCCTGGACGAAGCCGGGGTGCTCAGCGATATGGAGCAATATATCGCCGACGTCTTCGAAAGGGAAAAGGTGGGATCCACGGCGATCGGATTCGATGTGGCCATTCCCCATGGGAAGTCCGACGGAGTGAAAGCGCCGGCCGTCGCCTTTGCCCGCCTGACGCGGCCCATCCGTTGGGAACCGGGAAAAGAGGAACGGGCCCAGTTGGTCTTTTTGATCGCCGTACCGAAGGCGATGGAAGGAAACGAACATTTGCAGATCCTGGCAGCGCTTTCCCGAAAGTTGATCGATGAATCCTTCCGTCAGCAACTGATGGAGATGTCTTCCCCCGAAGAAGTACTTCAGTCATTGCAAAACGGATCATAACCCCGTAACATTCAATCTTGGATGTCGAATCAAGCGGTGAAGGGGTGTCATGAGAATGGAACAACTGAGCGGAGTGGGTGCTGCACCCGGTTTGGCCCTGGGACGAGCGGTTCAATGGAGAAAGGTTCGCCCCCAAGTGGTGGAGAAGTCGGTGGAGGATCCGGAACAGGAGATCCGCCGTCTGGAGCAGATGGTGGCCCGGACGAAGGAACAGATCGGCCGCCTGCGTCAAGCGACGGAGGAGCGTATGGGAGAAGCGGAGGCGGCCATTTTCGATGCGCACCTGGCTTTCCTGGACGATCCCGCCTATGTGGGAGAGATGAAGAATCGCATCCGCGATCAGAAGAAGAATGCGGAAGCCGTGTGCGCATCGGTGACGGATGAAATGCAGTCGATATTTGCTTCCCTCCCCGATGAGTACATGCAGGCCCGGGCGGATGATATCCGGGATGTGGGAGACCGCCTGCTGCTGAACCTTTCCGGTCAGGAGCCCTTTGATCCGTCCCTGATCGAATCGGGAAGCGTCGTGGTGGCCGAAGAACTGGCCCCCTCCGACACGGCGCAATTTCCCGCGGGGATTGCGGCGATGGTGACGGCCAAGGGGAGTCGGACGGCCCATGCCGCCATCATGGCCCGGACCCTGGGAATTCCGGCGGTGTTGGGCCTGGGGAAGGCCATCGAACAGATCCGAGAGGGGGACCTGCTCTTTGTCGACGGTGAAGAGGGGACGGTAACGCTTCGCCCCGATGCGGAGACGGAGGGCAAGATCCGCCGGGAGATCGAGGAGCGCGAAAAACGGCGGATCGAAGCCGTGAAAAGGGCCGGCGAGGATGCCGTTACGGCGGACGGCCAGCGGATCGAGGTCTTCGCCAATATCGGCAACCTCAGCGATGTGGAGGGCGCCCTTCAAAACGGAGCGGAAGGCATCGGCCTGTTCCGCACCGAGTTCCTCTATTTGGAAAGCCGCGATTGGCCCGGCGAGGAGGAACAATACGCCGCCTACCGCCAGGTCCTCGAAGCCTTCGGCGAGCGGCCGGTGATCATCCGCACTCTGGATATCGGCGGGGACAAGGATCTCCCCTATGCCGATTTCCCCGAGGAGGAAAATCCCTTCCTGGGCCATCGGGCGATCCGGTTCTGCCTGGACCGGCGGGACATCTTCAAAACCCAGCTCCGGCCGCTCCTGCGGGCGGGGGTCCATGGAAATCTCTGGATCATGTTTCCGATGGTGTCCAGCGTCTCGGAGGTCCGGGAGGCGAAGGCGTTGCTTGCGGAGTGCCGGGAGGAGCTGAAGCGGGAAGGGGTTCCCGCGGCCGAGAAGATCTCCGTC
>JAJYSD010000258.1 GCA_021793745.1 Bacillota bacterium | reverse complement strand
ATCTTAAACCGCCGGATAAACCACCGCTTTTTCCGAAGGCTTGAATCCCGTGCGCAGAAGAAATTGCTCCCCCGCCAATCCTTCCCCCATCTCTTCCCCCGGATGATAAAACGTCGCATCCGTGGGAGCGGCAATGCGCGTTCCCGCCCCCAGGGTGGCGTAAATGTGGGGATCCCATTCCCTCTTACCGGTCTTGAGGTTCATTCCGGCGACGGCCCCGCGTTCCAACAGATGCCGGAAATTCGGGAGTGCCTCCTCCCGAAGGTCGTCCAGAGTCAATCCATTCACGATGATCATCCAAACCTGCCGGGGCGGCTCGGACTTCTCCGCCCGCACCGCACCGCCGGGAATCAACGAAAATAGTTGCATCACCACCAAGATCATCCCAATTATCCGCACGCCGCATTCCCCGCTTCAACATCGTGCCCGACTCCTGATCCTTGGAAGTCCCAATCAAATCGGACACTAAGTAGCGTACCCTTCCCTTTCGTTTCTATCCGCCGTCTATTCACAGCGACGTCCACAAAATTATCAACATGTTATCCACAGAACGAGGGGCGTTTTCCACAGGCATGCACCGGGAAGGGGATAAGGGCTGAAAATCGCGTCGGAACAGCTCCATTTATCCACGAAAATATCCACATCGATGTCCACAATATCCACAACCCTCTGGAATTTGTCCATAAAAAAAATCCACCTCTCGGTGGATCCGAACGGGGTCGAAGTCGGTCGCAGGCGATTCCGCCCCGATGGAGCAGGATTCGGCGGCGAAACGCCTTCCGACTTCCGCATCCCGCGGTTTATCAACACGCGTTCGATCCGCCACATTTAAGCCAATGCCAGATTGGCCACGGCGTTCAAATCCAAGCCGGCGGTTTGCCCGTCCCACAGGCGATACGTCCCCGCCGCCGCAATCATGGCCGCGTTGTCCGTACACAGCTCGGGAGGCGGAACCCGCAGGTGGATTCCCTCCTCGGCACACCGCTTTGCCAGGGCTTCCCTCAGACGGCTGTTGGCCGAAACGCCTCCGGCCAAAACCAGCTCCGATACGCCGGTCCGCTGGACGGCCGCGATCGACTTCTCCGTAAGCACTTCCACCACGGCTTCCTGGAAGCTGGCGGCCACATCGGCGGGATTTACCGGGTCCTTCCGCTGGATCACATTGCCCACGGCAGTCTTCAACCCGCTGAAGCTGAAGTCCAGGGAGTCCCGTTCCAGCCACGCCCGGGGCAGGGGATGGGCCGGATTTCCCTCCCGGGCCAACCGATCGATGTGGGGACCGCCGGGGTAAGGAAGACCCAGGAGTCTCGCCACTTTGTCGTAGGCTTCGCCGGCGGCGTCGTCGCGGGTTTTCCCCAACCGCTCGAACCGGTTATGATCCGGCATGTAGATCAGCTCCGTGTGACCGCCGGAGACGACCAGGGAAACCAGCGGAAAGCGGAGGGGCTCTACCAGCTGATTCGCGTAAATATGGCCGGCAATATGGTGGACGGGTATGAGGGGAATGCCGGTGGCGAAGGAGAGGGCTTTCGCCGCAGAGACGCCGATCAATAGCGCCCCCACCAGGCCCGGCCCCTGGGTGACGGCGACGGCGGACAGATCGTCCAGCCGCACCCCGGCCTGATCCAGAGCCTCCTGGATGATCGCCGTCATCCGCTCCACATGGCGCCGGGAGGCCACCTCCGGAACGACACCCCCAAACCGGCGGTGAAGCTCCATCTGGGAGGAGATCACGTTGGACAACAGCTCCTTGCCGTCGGCCACCACCGCGGCCGACGTCTCATCGCAGCTGGTTTCAATTCCGAGAACCAGGCAGTTCTCCTTCATCGGCGATACCTTGTTTCTCTTGGTCGTTTCCATTCAGCGTCACCCACATGATGATGGCATCTTCCTGATTGTCCGTATAGTATCGGGGGCGAATGCCGGAGGGCTCAAAACCCAGTTTTTTGTACAGCCGTTGGGCAATCGTATTGGAGACCCTCACTTCCAGGGTCATCTTCCCCGCGCCCCATTCCCTGGCCCGTTGCATCACATAGGAAAGGAGGGACTCGCCCAGCCCCCGTCCCCGAAATTGGGGATGGATCGCGATATTGGTGATATGGGCTTCGTCCAGGAGGAGCCATAAGCCGCAATATCCGACCACGCGGCCATCCACCTGAATCACCGAGTATCGGGCGAAACGATTGTGCATCAATTCATTGTAAAAGGCTTGACGCGGCCACGGGGTGGGAAAGGAAGCCTGCTCCACCTCCATAATGACCGGCAAGTCGGATAATTGCATCGGCCGGAACACGATATGCGGTCGATCCATCGGGATTCACCCCGTCTTCCCTTTCACTCCGTATTTTTCCCGTTTCGTCGACCGGACAACCACTTCGCCTCCGCCTCGGCGAGCTGCAGGTAGTTGGGGGTGAAAGCCATCCCTTCCCCCTTGCCCTCTCTTCTCCAGCGTGCCAGGGCGAGCCGGCCGAGGCAAGCGGCCCGGGGGATATTTTCCGGGGGAGTCCCGAACGCGGCGTCATCCCCGAGGGCGGTCTCGATCCGCTGTCGAAAGCGGGCGACATCGTCCCCCAAAAACAGGATCGGCCCCTCGTCCTTCAGTTCCTCCAGCCACGCATCCAGGGGAATCACCCGTTCCTCCTTCACGGCGCGCACTTCCCCGGAGCCCGTTCCTTCAAACAGGCCGGTGTAGACCCGGTCCCGCCGTGCGTCGAACAGGGGAGCCACCTTCCCTCTGAATCGCAGCCCGTTCATCGCCAGGACCGCCAGGCTGGAGATGCCGACCAAGGGCAGGTTGCGGCTCCAGGACAGGGTTTTGGCCGTCGTCACGCCGATTCGCACCCCGGTGTAGGAACCGGGTCCGGAGGCGACGGCGATGAGATCCAGGTCGGCGACGGCGACCCGCAGCTCCTCCAGCAAACGGGCCACCGTCGGCATCAGCCGGACCGAGTGATCCTTGCGCAGGTTGGTCGTCACTTCGCCAAGCACCCGCTCGTCATCGAGAAGGGCAACCCCCATCACCAGGGTGGAGGTGTCCATGGCTAAAATTTTCATCCCCGTCTCAACTCCCTGCAAAACCTGAGTACCCGCCCTTCGGCCGGGGCAAAGGCGATGACGCGCTGGCCGTCCTCCCCGACGGAAAGGGTGATGCGCACCGTATGCTCCGGAAGGAGGTGTTCGATCCGTCCGGCCCATTCCACCAGCGTCACACCGTCTCCGTAAAAAAACTCGTCCCAGCCCAGATCTTCATCAGGATATTCCAGGCGATACACATCCATGTGATAAAGGGGAAGCCGCCCCTCGTACTCCTTGATGATGGTGAAGGTCGGGCTGTCCACCGTCTCCTCCACCCCCAGGCCCCGAGCGATTCCCTGGGCAAAGGTGGTTTTCCCGGCCCCGAGCCCCCCTTCCAGGGCCAATACATCGCCGGGCTTCAGCAGTTCTGCCAGACGGACGCCCAGTTGCCGCGTTTCTTCTCCATTTTTCGTGACAAAACGGCAAACCTCCTGCATAACCATCACCCG
>JAJYSD010000257.1 GCA_021793745.1 Bacillota bacterium | reverse complement strand
CGGTCCGGATCTTCAAGGGCATGTGGGAATAGGCGTAGATCTGCCCGTGGGGGTGATGCATCGTCACCCCGCACTCCTCCCCCCGGTTTTCAAAGATCAGCACATATTGGTGCCTGGGATCCCTTCCCAATTCGATATAACGTTCCGTCCACAGATCGACCAGCTTTTCGATGTGATCCACGGAAAGCTCCGGCAGGGTGGCGGTGTGACTGGGAGAATAGAGAATCACTTCGCATTTGCCCACGGCTTCGCGGGTTTGGTAGAGGGAAGAGCCCACCGGGTCCGGTTCTGGCGGATCCGGCATCAGCGCGGGAAAGTCGTTGTCATAGGCGTAGACGTCGTAGGAGTCGGGAACCTTCCCCGAGCCCGGACAGAAAGGGCAGTCGGTTTTCGGCAGGTTCGGTCGGTGCCTGCGATTGGAGGCCACCATCGTCCAATCATCCAGCAGCGGATTGTAGCGCAATTCCACCGGAACAATCACCCCCGCAGAAGATCAATCACATCCATTCTATATCGCCCCGACGCCGGAGAAAAGAGCCGTCACCGGAGCCCCTCCCGATACGGCGTCAACGGATCCGCAACCCCCTTCAGGAAAAGGGGTAACCAGTCACCGTGTACTTCAATCAAGTCATCGCACATGGCGATGATCTCATCGATCGACAACTCGGCGCTGGTGTGGGGATCGAACAGGGCGACCGGATATATCGCGTCCCTCATTTTTGTGACGGCAGCTTCGATGGTCAACAGCTGCGTATTGATGTTCGTGCGGTTCAGCGCGGCCAGCGGTCTTGGAATTTCCCCGACATAACAGGGCGTGATGCCGCTCCGGTCCGCCACACAGGGAATCTCCACACAGGCCTTTTCCGGAAGATTTTTGATTTTGCCGCCGGTATTCAATACGTTGCCCGCAAATTTGAAGGCGGTTTCAATCGCCTCGATGATGTTCGGGCAGTACTCCCGAGTAGGGCCGGAATTTCGGCGACAGCGATCTTTTTCGGTGGAGATCGATCACCGGTTCTCGATGAATCCCCGCATCCCCCCTCCGGAAGCCCTCGCTGCGGATAAAAACCCCCTTAAAGCCCCACGGGTAAACCGGGGGCCTTAAGGGGGTTTTTCGATTTCCATCCCTTCCAAGCTGTTTTGGGGATCGCTGATCAAAGGAGCCTCAAACCTTCACCTCGCGCCGAGAGAGGGTTCGGCTGACGGCATCTTGCCATCCCCGGTAGAGGGATTCCCGCTCCTCTTCCGCCATCTGGGGATGGTATTCCGCATCCACCGCCCAGTTCTCCTGGATCGTCCGGCGATCAGCCCAATAACCGACGGCCAATCCGGCGAGATAGGCCGCCCCCAGGGCGGTGGTCTCGCTCACCACCGGCCTTTTCACCGTCACGTTCAAAAGGTCGGATTGAAACTGCATCAGGAAATCATTCAGGGAGGCGCCCCCGTCCACGTTCAGCTGCTGCAGACGGATCCCGGCATCCTGCTCCATGGCCGTCACCACATCCCGCGTCTGATAGGCCAGGGATTCCAGAGCCGCCCGGGCCAGGTGATCCCGGGTGGTCCCGCGGGTCAGGCCGAAGAGCGCTCCCCGGGCCTCCATATCCCAATAGGGGGCCCCGAGCCCCACGAAGGCGGGGACGAAATAAACCCCGTCATTGGATTTCAGCCGGCGGGCCCGGTCCTCCGATTCCCCCGCCGTGCGCAGGATCTCCAGCCCGTCCCGCAGCCACTGGATGGCAGCCCCCGCCACGAAGATGCTCCCCTCCAGGGCGTACTCCACCCGTCCCTCGATCCCCCAGGCGACGGTGGTCAAGAGCCCGTGATGGGATTGGACCGCCCGGTCGCCGGTGTGCATCAGCAGGAAGCAACCGGTGCCGTAGGTGTTCTTCGCCATCCCAGGCGTAAAGCAGGCCTGACCGAATAGGGCCGCCTGCTGGTCGCCGGCGATCCCGGCGATGGGCACCCGGACTCCGCCGAACGCATCTTCATCGGTATGACCATAAATTTCGCTGGATGGACGCACCTCCGGCAGCATGGCCCGGGGAACGTCCAGGATTTCCAGCAGCTCATCATCCCAATCCAGGGTGTGGATATTGAACATCAAGGTGCGGGAGGCGTTGCTGTAGTCGGTGACATGGACCTTTCCCCCGGTCAATTTCCAGAGGAGCCAGGTATCGATGGTTCCGAAGAGCAATTCTCCCCGCTCCGCCTTTTCCCGGGCCCCCTCCACGTGATCGAGGATCCACTTCACCTTCGTGCCAGAAAAATAGGCGTCCACCACCAGGCCGGTCTTGTCCCGGATAACCTTCTCCAATCCGCGTCGCTTCAAATCCTCGCAGATATCGGCGGATTGTCGGCTCTGCCACACGATGGCGTGGTAAACGGGGTTGCCGGTGCTCTTCTCCCAGACCACCGTCGTCTCCCGCTGGTTGGTGATTCCGATCCCCGCCACCTGATCCCGGCGGACACCGGTGGATTCGAACAGGCGATCCACCGTCCACCGGGTCACTTCCCAAATTTCCTGGGGATCGTGTTCCACCCAACCCGGCTTCGGATACAGCTGGCGAAACTCCTTTTGGACCACCCCCCGAACCTCGCCGTGCTGGTCGAACAGAATGGCCCGGGAACTGGTCGTCCCCTGGTCGATGGATAAGACGTACATCTGGTCCTTCACAATCATTCCCCCTTATTCCCGCCTACAAAGGATTTCTTCCTTTCCCGCCGCCTTCCCTTCCACCGGTAGGGCCGCGGCCCTACCGGGACGCATCCAGCGGAGGCTGCTTCTGGTCCGCCCGGGCCGCCGGCAATTCCCCCTCCCGCTGCAGATAGGGACGAATCATGCCGTCGTACACCAGCGCACCGAACAGCCCGCCGAGGACGGGAGCGATCAAGGGCACCCAGAAATAGGCTTCCGGACCGGGCAGGGCGATGCTGTCCCAGCCGGCCAAGGCTGCAAACAGTTTGGGACCGAAATCCCGGGCGGGATTCAGGGCGAAACCCGTCAGGCTGCCGAAGGCTCCGCCGATCATCGCGATGGTCAGTCCGATCACCAGGGGACCGAGGTTTTTCAGCGCCGACAGCAGCGGATGGCGTTCATCCACCACCGCCAGGATCACCATCAGCAGGAGGGCCGTGATCGCAAATTCGACGAAAAAAGCCTCCCAATTGGACAGGTAGGGGGCCGGATAGGTGGAAAATACCTTGGCGGTAACCACGCTGTCCGTCGAACCCCGGATGATGCCCTGACCGGCCTCAAACTGCGCAAAGGCATGCCGGTAAAAGAAGTAGACGACGGCAGCTCCTGCAAAAGCCCCCGCCATCTGGGCGACGAGATAAGGGATCACATGTTTCCAGGGAAAACCGCGAAAAGCCGCCAGGGTGATGGTGACCGCCGGGTTGATGTGCGTCCCCGATACCGGTCCGGTAATATAGATCGCCATCGTAACCGCCATCCCCCAGATGAGGGCGATCCCCCACAGATCCAGGGAAAGGTCATTCAGCACCCAACCCGCCACCGCCCCGCACCCGGTGACCAAGCCCCACCC